>JAYRWZ010000306.1:0-5489 GCA_041917875.1 Chloroflexota bacterium
GATCACTTTTCATAAGAGTGTTATCAATCTAAAGTCTAGGAAATATGAAAGAGAGTATTGTAAAGTTGATGTAAAGTATTATTCTATGCTTCAACTGTTAATAAAATGATGATGAGTGCGATGTTTGACATAGAGTGCACATGCGACAAATTGTTGGTTTTGTCTCCTTCGTTCATTAATTTACGAAGAGATTCAATGGCTAACCGTGCACGTGATTTTACCGTGCCTAATGGAATACCGAATTCCTTAGAAATTTCTGATTGCGTATATCCCTGAAAATACATGAGATCAATAATTTGTTTTTGTTCGGAAGGTAGCGTAGCGACAATTGTATTCAAATGTACTTCATCATCTATTTCTACTGTTGTTGTATCCAATGATTCATCAATACTTACGGTGTCAAGTGGTATATGGTTCACTGCATTATTAGAAAATTCCTTACTTCGTAATTTATCAATAGCTGTATTACGTGCTGTATTGAGCATCCACGTAAAAAAAGTTCCCTTTTCTTTATCATAATTTTCTCTGTGCAACCATATCTTTATAAATGTTTCTTGCAGAACATCTTCGGCTATATCATTTCTTCCTCTAAGTATAATCCGTATGACCCCAAATAATGAACTACAATACAAATCATAAATATGTTGAAATGCAAGAGGATCATTATTCTTTAAGAAATTATGTATAACTTCTTCATTATGTATTTTTTTGGTCATTGTCTTAGAATAAAGTATTTTTCGTCATCAATTCAGCGAAGAAGTTTTCATAATATGTGCCGCAATAAATTCTTGAGCTTGTTGTGGTTTGGGGCGAAGAAATCGTTGTTCGGGCAGCCCCAAAAAGCCAAGTGCGCTGCGATGGAACAGATCTTCTTTGGTCAGTGCATCCAGGTCTTTCATGTCTTGGATGAATTTTCCATGTTCCAAATCACCGAGCGGGAAGGGAT
The DNA here is from genome assembly GCA_041917875.1 of Chloroflexota bacterium. Lineage (GTDB taxonomy): Bacteria > Bacteroidota > Ignavibacteria > Kapaibacteriales > UBA961 > UBA2353. Next base: position 947 of record JAYRWZ010000306.1, read on the forward strand.
AATCCGTGCCATAAGCAATTTTATGCGATGGCATCACTTGCAGTAAAAATCGCAGTGCATCATCATCATGGGTGATGCCATCAACCCAAAATTTGTCCACATAGCTTCGCGGATCATTGATGCGATGAATATTACAGAGGTCGGGGCGAGCATGCCAGCCATGCGAAATGCGTCCCACGGTAAAAGGAAAAGCACCGCCCGCATGAGCGAACAATACACGCAAACGAGGAAAGCGATCGAATACACCGCCAAATATCATCGAACATATTGATAAGGTGGTTTCAGCGGGCATGCCCACTAACCATTCCATAAAATAGGGTTTCATACGATTGGCGCCCGCCATCTCCCACGGATGCACCATGATGCATGCGCCCAAGTCTTGTGCTGCCTGGTATATGGGAAAAAAATCAGGGTGATCAAGGTTTTTACCATTGATATTGGAGCCGATTTGAATGCCCGGAAAGCCGCAATCCTTCACACAGCGTTCCAATTCCTTGATTGCGAAATCTGTGTCTTGCATGGGGATAGTACCTAAGCCCACCAAACGTTGCGGGTGCATGGCTTGCACTTCTGCCAAATGATTATTCAAAAAGATATGCCAGTCAAGTGTATGCTCCGGCTTTGCCCAATATTTGAATAATACAGGCACTGTGCATAAGACCATCACATCCACATTATGGGCATCCATATCCTGCAATATCACTGTCGGGTTCCAGCAATTCTCTTCGATTTCACGAAAAAAAGTACCGTCATCACGCATCATCTTGGCGCGACCCTTCTGATGATGATGTAATTGAATGAAACCGCCATAGCCATATTTATCTTTGAGCGAATCCCATGTTTGGGGTAAGATATGCGCATGAACATCTATTTTCAGCATTGTCGTCTCCTTGAATATCTTTGCAAAATTAAACACTTCATGCCAAAGTGAGGGGAAAAGGGGATAGCTTAGACCCGTCGCACTTGTGTGTGATATGCGATTGTTCTGTAATTTTGGGATAATAACACAATCAGAAAGAGAGAGCCAACGATGAAAAAGTCCAAAAAGAAAGAGCCGGAAGACAATAAGCCATTAACAAAACAACAGATCATCAAGGAGAGAAAGAAATTGAAAGAATACTTTGGGATAGATTATTTTATGGAATGTCCGTCAATGGAGGAATTGGAAACACATGCAATAGAAATGTTGCTCCACGATGCCAAAGAACCCGACAGCGAAAAAAGAATATTGACACCCAAGCAAAGAAAATCCCTGATACGCTTTGTGCGGAATAATTGAGACGTAATGATGACATTCTACTTTCTTAATTCGGACTTACTTCAAGTTGAAATCAATTGTGGAAAAACTAAGAAATTAATGGAACAGAGGAAAATATGAATATTGCTCAGAAAATAGTCTTAGTTTTAGGATTGTCTGTAATAGCGACAATGTTCTATGCCCCTTACAAAGTAGAAAGACGTAATATTGAGTATTATAGGGCTTTTGAAAGAAAAGTATGGGGGAAAGATGCTGAACCAAGCAGAAGAAATTTCTATTATAATGCACCGGAAGGGGATTGGATATGGAAAGTAAAAAAGATTACAATGTATGAGTGGGTTGAGTTCCATATTATCTTTACTCCTCCTCAGAGTCAAAATCTTGACAAAGAGACAGTTGGTGATAACAGTAAATTTCAAATCATCACGTTTAAGCAGCAAGATTTTAATCTCCAATTAACGATGATAGCGGGTGAGTTAATTTTAGTTGCAATACTGTTCTTTGTATTCAAAACCAAAAAAAGTAGTTCGCTACAATCATAATGATTCATTTTGGGGAATTATGTCTATACAAAGTTGAACCTTTGAACATGAGCAAATCTGAGAAATCGGTCATGGTTTTCATATAATCATGTCAATCATGAAAATCATTGTCATCGTGATTTTTTTTGACGCTATCTTCGTATTTATTTGTGCCAGTCTTCATAAAGCAAATGGATTGGTGAATATTTAGTAAAGTAATGCCATAATTAATGTTGTAAATAGCTATTGATTAAATCTAGCTTTTCCTTTACTTCTTCCGGCAAAAAATCTGTGAACCTCACTAATTCAAAAAATTTACCTTTTGTGAGCATCATTTCTATACTGCTTTCATAAGCAAATTCCCGAAAAACATTTTCTAACAAAGTACTCACTTTTTTACTGGAAGCAATGTTGTCAAATTGAACTTCTTTTAAGTTTTCAGGCAGTACCTTAAACTCCTCTAAAGCTTTTACATTGTTGTTGAAGACCGGCAACAACAATTCTTTTTCAAATATTTGATTAAATTTTACTAAATGATCAGCCAGAAAAAGTTCTCCCTGCAAAAGCATAATTTTATCTTCAACAAAGGAAAACACCGCTTTGGGAGTAATAACGTAATTTTCTATTTCATACCGCTTCCAAAAAAACATGCCATAACCTTCATTTATCTCATCTTGTCGGCTCTTATTATCACCATCAAAAATGGCTATTGCCTTCAACTCCGGAACAGCTTTTTTTATGGCTTGAAAATGCTTATTAAATGACTGATAGTAGCCAGATCTACGGTCAATCTCATTATGAATATCTTGTTTTTCTCGCTCATTTTGTGTGTAGTAATAGTGTAGTCGGTCTTCCAAGATAACTTTTGCCGGATGATGATACTTTGTTGCAAATGCACGCAAAATGTCTATATCCGTGCTTCCTTCTACATATAAAATATGTGGATTCAATTTCGCTTTATAGTAATGTTCTATACCAAAGTTTTTCAATGCATCTTTGATATATTTATGGTCAGAAGTATCCGAAATTTCCTGTACTTCTCCATCCGAAACGAATAAAACAGATTGAGCATCATTCAGCACTACTTCCGAATGTGTAACAATGATAATTTGGCAATCATATTGTTTTGCTACTTCCTGTAACAACCGAAATACCTGCGACTGGCGCAATATCTCCAAATGCGCATCCGGCTCGTCAATGGTTAATATTGAACCTTTATTACTAAGTAGATAAGCCAACACCAATAGCATTTGTTGCTGACCCCGTCCGGCTAAGGTTATATCTAAGTCTTTTACGGTTTTTTGTCTATTTTCATAGTTGTAGAACAACTCCAAAACACCTGTTGCTCTGATAAAGGGGTCTTTGAGTTTGATTGAAAATAGTTGGTACATCATATCCACCAAATATTTCCAATCTTCTTCGCTTTTTGTAAATAGATGATAGCAAATATTTCGCAGTACATTGGCAGTTTGACCTATGCCTATTTGTGTACGGATTGCCTGTTCTTGAAATACAAATTCTTTATCGCTCATCCCTGACATAGGGTATAGCAAATTAATAGGTAAATGGCTTGCGTACGCTATGAAATCCATGCCATTATCTTGAAACACAGCAGATGTAGGCTGACAATACATCAAATCCGGACTATGATAGGTAAATGTCATACCCAATTCTTTTACCGCACCTTTGTAATATAGACCTACCTTGATAATCAAAGAAATATTTTCATTGCTTCCTTGCCTTATACCGGCATTATTCCAAAAGTATCGGGTTTCTTTGATAGGGACTTGCGCTATTTCTAATCGGTTCAGAGCAACTCCTTTATTTCTTTGTGCTTGGCTTTGTGTATTCTTCTTTTTTTCATACCACAGTTTTACTGCCCAACTCCACAATGCCAATGCTTGAATTACGCTCGTTTTACCGGAATTATTTGCACCGATTAAAACACTGATATCCTCTAATTGCATAGACACTTCATCGCCAAATACTTTGAAGTTCTGAATCTTGATATACGCTATCTTTTTCATTGATTAATTCTTAATTTGGTAAAAATCTTTGGTTACGTTCTTTTCTTCTTCCGTGCAAGCAAAGTCAGCATCATTGAGTTAAGAAAGATTCACATATAATTGGTTACTATCACATAACTCAAGCAAATGTTGTTTCTGTTCAGCAAGCATAAAGGCTTTAAATTCTGGTAATTGGTTGTCATGCTTTTTGATGCTCACATTGCAATTCAAGAAACTTTTGGCTTTCATAAGTTCCCAACTTTTAAATACATGGTGTGCTTTGAAATCTCGCTTTCATTGATTCTATGACCGAGTACATCGAAGTACTGAATTGTTTCCGGCAGCAATTCACGTTCAATCACACCATTCTCATCTACGGATGTTGTCGAAGCAGCAAATTCGAAATAGACCTGTAAGTAGTCGGATATGCAGCGTAGTGCTTGTGCCATTTCATTAATCTGCTTATAAGTCATAACGACTCCAAATTTTTGTGTATGTTAATATTATTGTCTATTTAATGGAGGTAATTCACCAAATATTTTGATGTAGTTAGTAATTTCTTCTCGTTCAAGTGTTACGGGGTCATTATTTACAAAAAGTTCAACATACAGTTCATCATACGGAAAATTTTTAGCGATTTCAGGATTGGTTTTATATCTTTTACCGGCATCATGATTTTGTCTTTCGTATTCGGGTGAAATAGATGTCTTTAAATCAATGACTCTACTAAGAAATCACTTTGTCTGACCAATATACAA
>JAYRWZ010000307.1:0-2157 GCA_041917875.1 Chloroflexota bacterium
GCATGTTATCTCACCGATAGGAAAACCGGCATAAATAATCTGAGAGAGCATCTGATTATCAAAAACAAAATCATCTGAATTTTGTTCAACATCAATGTTGAGAAAAATCTCACGAGCAAATGCTCTGTACCCCGTATGATACTCGCTCAACTTTTCGCCGACAAGAATATTTTGGAAGAATGTTAAAAATCTGTTTGCAATGTATTTATACAAAGGCATACCTCCTTTCAACGCACCATTACCTAATATTCTGGATGCAATAACCACCGGATATAAATCTTGTGCTATCATATAAGCGATCGAATGGATAAGTTTCGGTGTATATTGATAATCGGGGTGCAACATTATAATTATATCTGCACCTAATTCAAGTGCTTTTGCATAACATGTTTTTTGATTCCCACCATATCCCCTATTTTGCTCATGTTTTATAACATTTTTAATTCCGAGTGCTTTTGCTACTGTTTCAGTATTATCTCTACTTGCATCATCAACAAGCACGACATCGTCCACAATTTCAAGCGGTATTTCATGATATGTTCTTTCTAAAGTTTGCTCGGCATTATAAGCCGGCATAACAACGATAATTTTTTTTCCTAATAACATACTTACCCGTGAATAGAAGGCAAATTCGACAAATTACTTACAATATCGGCTTCAATCAAAGCTAATTCTTCTAAACGACTTTTTACCGTTTCCGCAGGAAAATACAATCGTGCAATATCCGTAAATGTTCGATAATGTCCGGCTTCTGATGCGAATAACTGATGATAAAATTCTTGTAAATCTACGCTAACCATCGGTGACTTGGAAAGCAATAAAAATCTTTCACATGAACGTGCTTCGATTAAAGCATCTACTAACAGTAAATCAAGCAACTTGTACGGTTCTTGTTTTCTGATGTTTTCAGATAGTTTTTGAGCATAAACATCCCCCCTGTCGCGTGTCATTGTAATCCCGCGGCTTTGCAATTCATTAAACACAAATCGGAAATGCTCCATTTCTTCATCTACAAGATCAATCATTGCCTTTACTAATTCTGTTTTCTCGGGGTAGCGTAAAATCATCGAGATTCCGTTAGAAGCGGCTTTTCGTTCACAATGGGCATGATCTATCATGATTGCTTCCATATTCTGAACTGCAATATCAACCCATCCTGCATTTGTGTTATTCTTTAGACATAGCATAAATTTTCCGTTGAAACTTATACGAAATTACGAAGATAAAATGGTTTTCGATGTGAAGCACAAACTGTGTATTTTTGTACCTGTAAGTTTTTTGAAAGGTATCTACACATGAAAGCAACATACATCTTTTTTATATTTATACTACTCTTTGTCATGGAAACAGAATCAAAAGAACATGAAAAAATTGAAGTTACGAAACCAATACCATCTTCGACAACCAATCATACACTGATGGTCAATGGCAAAACTATTTCTTACAAAGCCACAACCGGCTATATGGAAATGAAGACTGAAGACGGTAAGCCAAAAGCAAATATCTTCTATATTGCATACACAAAAGACAATGAGAAGCAAGAGACCCGACCCATAACATTTGCATTCAACGGAGGGCCCGGATCCAGTTCTGTATGGCTTCACATGGGTGCTTTAGGTCCCAAAAGGGTTGTATTTTCTGATGATGGGACCCCCTTACCCCCACCTTACTTAATGGTGGACAATGAATACTCGTGGCTTGAGTTTACAGATTTGGTCTTTATTGACCCGGTAAGTACCGGCTACAGTCGCCCTTCAGGTGAGGAGAAAAAAGAGCAATTTCACGGTACGAAGGAAGATGCACACAGTATAGGCGATTTTATCCGGCTTTATACTTCAAAAACTAAACGTTGGCTGTCACCTAAGTATTTGGCAGGCGAAAGCTATGGCACAACGAGAGCCGCACTCTTAGCATCGTATATGCAAGAAAGACACGGTATGTATATCAATGGTCTTGTTCTGATTTCATGTGCCTTGGATTTTTCTACATTGCGTTTTAAGCCGGGACATGATTTGCCTTATTTACTCCATTTTCCTACATACACAGCGTCTGCGTTTTACCATAACAAATTGGACAAATCATTACAGACTGATTTAGAAAAAACGGTTGAATTATCAAGAATCTTTGCTGAACGCGAATATTTACCGTTTTTATGGA
>JAYRWZ010000308.1:0-2671 GCA_041917875.1 Chloroflexota bacterium
ATGATGGAAAAAGATTGGCTCGTATAGTCGAAGATATGCTTGATATTGCAAGAATTGAGAGCGGTAAATCAACGCTCTTTACTGAAAAACATGATATTGTTTCTATCATTAAGGATGCTATGTCCGCTTTTACTTATGATAAAGAAAAAAATACTAATCCATTAATTTTCAATACACCTTGTTCTGTTGTATTATTAGAGTGTGATAAAGATAAAATTATACAGGTACTGTTAAATTTATTAACGAATGCTCAGAAATTTTCCCCATCGGAAGAAGAAATTGTTATTACACTCTCGGAAGAAGACGATAAAATTCATATCTCGATTAAGGATAATGGTATAGGTATTCACATTGATGATATACCCCATCTGTTTGAGAAGTTTTATCGAGTCAAACATCCCGGACAAGAAATTCGTGGCACAGGTCTCGGCTTGCCTATTGCAAAAAATCTTATTGAATTACATGGTGGCACAATTTCAGTTATTAGCACAATAGGCCATGGTTCAGAGTTTATTGTTTCATTACCTAAAAGAGCTTATGAGTAAGTCAATTCTCCTGGTAGAAGATGAAGAAAGTATGCAGATATTACTTTCCTACGTACTTAAAAGCAAAGGATTTACGGTTGATTTAGCAACGAATGGAAACGATGCCATAACTCTCTTGCAAACAACAGAGTTTGATCTACTTTGCTCAGATATTATGTTGCCTGAACTAAATGGTATCGAGGTATGTGCTTATGCACGAAAGAAATACCCTCATTTACCGATTATAGTCATATCCTCAAAATCGCAGGAAAAGGAAATAGAAACCGCATTAAAAGTAGGAGCTAATGACTATATTACCAAACCATTCGACGTGGACTATTTATTACAAATTATCAAAAAGTATCTATGAGTATGTCAACTGTATTTGTTTGTGAAGATGATGAGAACTTAAATCTTCTTCTCTACCATAATATCAGTCAATGGGGGTATGAGGTTCATACATATTTTGATGGCGAGAAAATTCTTACTGAAATACAAAACAGGCGTCCTGATGTTATTGTTCTGGATATAAATTTGCCCATCAAAAGTGGTGTAAAAGTGCTAGAAGAATCCCGCAAACTGTATCCGAATCTGCCTGTGATTATTGTTTCGGGACAAGGCAAGGTGACAACTGCACTTGATGTGATGAAACTTGGTGCTTATGATTATTTGCCTAAACCAATTGATTTAGAAAGATTAGAGCTGTTATTGAGAAATGCTGCGAAACAGTCAGAACTTTGGGCACAAATCGAAGCATTACGTTCCTCATCGTATGAGTATCCATATCAAGATATTATTGCAAAATCGGAAGCAATGCGTAAAGTTTTCCGCATGATTTCAAAAATCCACGATACCGATAATGCTGTCTTGCTCTATGGAGAAACAGGTGTGGGGAAAGAATTGCTTGCACGTGCTATTCATTTTTACGGTAAAAGAAAAAATGGTCCTTTTGTTGTGGTCAATTGTGCAGCAATACCTCGTGAGTTATTGGAGAGCGAGTTTTTTGGTCATGAAAAAGGTGCATTTACAGGGGCGTATCAAAGAAAGATCGGCAAATTTGAACAAGCACATCATGGAACCATTTTCTTGGATGAAGTTGGAGAAATGGATTTATCGCTGCAAGCAAAGCTATTACGATTATTACAGACAAAAACTTTTGAACGTATTGGTGGAAATGATACTATAACCGTGGATACTCGGATTGTATCTGCTACGAATAAAAATCTGCAAGATGAGATAAAAAACAAGTTGTTTCGGGAGGATTTGTATTTCCGATTGTCATCGTTCCCGATTATAATTCCACCTCTTCGTGAACGGAAAACCGATATTCTGTTGCTTGCTGAAGAGTTCTTGCATCGCTTTACTACAAGATATGAGAAAAAAATCAATTCCTTTAGTAAAAAAGCACTTTCCGCTTTATTAAAATATTCATTTCCCGGCAATGTGCGCGAGTTGGAAAATTTGGTTGAGCATGCTGTGATTATGTGTGACACTTTGATGATTGAGTTTGATGATTTACCGGATTCAATTCGAGTCAATGCAGAAAGTGCTTCGGTAACCAACCCTGTCGATCGAGAGACAGTGTTGCCATTGGACTTTGTGAAAAAGCAAGCAATAACCCATGCTCTAAGCAGTACAGGCGGCAATCTGGTCGAAACTGCCCAGAGATTACAAATAGGTCGTTCGACATTATATAGACTTTTGGAAAAATATGAGATCAAGCTTTGACAATGATTCATTCCGATACATAGTCCCATTTTGATACAATGTCTCGTGCTGTTCTTTTGGGAAAGCAAGTTTAGATAACGTTTTTAAATAAAAGCACTTAAAGAGAATTTGCTTTTTTGGTACGCACTTTGTAACACTATATTCGTACTTTGACAACTAAGAATAAATGATACCGTTATGAAGCACAAAAATCTAAAAGTGCTTGTTGTTGATCGACATGCAACAATGCAACTCTTAGTGCGGCATCAATTGGAGAAAAATGGATATGAAGTAATCATTGCTGAGACTAAAGAGCAAGCTTCTTCAACCATCATATCCGGAGAACTTCTTTGTATTGTCGGAAGCTACAATTACGAAGAACACGGATGTTTAGCACTCAGTCGAAGATTACATGGAGAACCATACAATTTTGATATTCC
>JAYRWZ010000309.1:0-13276 GCA_041917875.1 Chloroflexota bacterium
CTGTCCTACATGTCTTTGAGTATGACTACTCACGTAAACATGACAGCCCATAACCTTGATACAAGGTAGGATAAGTCACTATATTTACATTTTCGGATGCAAAGTTACGCAGTTATTCAACACAACAAAATTCTTTCGCATAATTGAAGGTAAATTTTGCTACTGAATCCGTATTCTTTGACCCGCTAAGACATTATCAGAACGTAACTTATTTTTTTTACGGAGTGTTTGTACATTAACACCGAACTTTTCAGCAATTTCTGTGAGCGAATCGCCTTTACGTACTATATAATGTTTGGGTAATGACTCCGTTTTGCTGTTATCGGAGAAAGAGCTGCCCTTTGCGCTGCGTTCAGCATAAACGGTAAGTTTTTCACCTACAAGGATTCTGTTGCCCTCAATCGTGGGATTCCAACGGCGAATATCATTAATTTCAACGCCATAGGTCGCGGCTATTATACCGATATTTTCACCTGACTTTACTTTGTGTTCTAGTTTTTTTCCATCAGCAGATGCGAAAGCCGACATTTTTGTACGAGTATCATTTTTACTTTCAACACCATTTGGTATGGTAAGTGTACGACCGACTGTTAATGTGGAATTAAGTGACATTTTGTTTGCACGGAGCAAATCCGACAATGCAATATTGTATTCATCGGCAATCTGCGCCAATGTTTCGCCCTTACTGACAGTGTGAGTACCTTTTTCATTGCGCTGCGCTAACTTTTCTTGTTGAGCAGATGTTTCGACTACAGCAACTTTCATTGTACCGAATTCTTCTGCAACATTAAGCTTATCTCCAATTCGAATATCCTCTGAACCGATAGCCATATTATTCCATAGTCGCAAATCAGAGAGTCGCACACCATAGGCGCGCGCAATGCTGCTTAAATTTTCGCCTTGCTTCACGGTGTGTTTTACAAAATGTTTTGCAGATTGCTGATTCGGGTTTAGTTTTTCGCTCACTGCAATTTGTGTAGTAACTTTTTGGGGTGAAGGATCATTGTCACGGGAAGATATGGACGGCATAATTGTTTGTGAAGCAGCAGCACTATTCGACACAGTTAGACTGTTCTGCTCCGTTGGGGCGGTTTGCTGTGCAATAATTTGCTGTTCATTATGCTGCGAAAGTGCAGTTTCACGTTGTGCAGTAGTTAGTGGAATGCGCAGTACAGCTCCGCGGCGTAATTTTGAAGAAGCATCACTTATGCCATTGAGATCTGCTATTTGTTGTGCTGCCACAGAATAGCGGCGTCCGATAGAAGAGAGTGTTTCTTTTTTCTGAACGACATGATCTAACCAAGGTCTTTTATCTTCATCATTGAGTGCAGCATACTTTTCACGGAATGTTTGTAAAGTACCGGCTTTCAACCGTATTTCATAGGGTTTACCCGGTGGGGTACTGATACCCGTCAATTCTGTGTTCAAACTACGCAACTCTTCCAAAGTTACTCCTGCGCATTGGGCAAGAACAGACAAAGCAACGGGCTCATTAACTACCATAGTTTCAAAGGTATGCTCCGGCTCAAATTTAATCTGCTCTAAATCGAATCCATATTCAGCTGGATTTGAAGTTACAATCGTAAGAGCAAGAAATAATGGAACATAATTGCGAGTTTCTTTCGGTAAATGTGGAACCACATCCCAAAATGTGGGCTTATCCATTCCTGTTTTTTTGATAGCTCTTCTTACACCATTCGGACCATAATTATAAGAAGCCAAGGCAAGATGCCAATCTCCGAAATCACCGTATAAATCACGTAAATGCCGCATTGCTGCTCGGGTTGATTTTTCTGGATGGCGACGTTCATCTGTCCAGCGTGTCACACGCAAGTTATACATTTCTCCTGTAGATTGCATAAACTGCCACAACCCAACAGCTTTAGCCCGCGATACCGCATTGGGATTCAGTCCGCTTTCCATCATTGACAAATAGACAATCTCTTCCGGTACTCCTTCCTCTTTGGCAATTCGTTTCATCATCGGGAACCAACGTCCGCTACGTTCTAACCAGCGCTGATAGAACTTGCGACCTTTATTTTGTGTTAAAAAGGCAACACTTTTTTCGACTGCATCATTTATGGTGATTGGAACGGTGGTACCGGGTATTGTCCTTACATAGGTTTTTCCAACTGTATCGGTAGGTATGATATTTATTTTATTGTCATTATTGCGTGAATAAGCATCAACTTCTTGGAATAACTTTTCACGCAGAACGAACGCAGCCGAGGCAGAAGGTAAATTGTCTATATCATCAACAAAACCTTCATAGTCTTCGATAATTGACTGCGCAAGATCTAAAAAGTCTTCATTTTTTTCGATTCCCGGATAGCTGACAAGTTCATTAAGAACCAACATTGCTTCCTCAAAGTATTCGGCAGCATGTGTGGTATCTTTTCTTTCAATTAAACTGAGACCATTGATATACCATTGCCGAGCATGTTCAAGTTTGAGTTTTACCAATTCTTGACCGGTGGGTTCGGGGGCTTCTTCATTATCGAATTCCGAATACTCATCCTTAAATACTTTTTTGGGGGATAATGGCTTACCCGGATTTGCGGTGCGTTGTTGCGCCTTCATCGGAGCAGCAGAAAAGGCAACAATAAAGGAGACTGCAACACAGCCCAAAATTTGTCGAGTTCGTTTCATATGTATATTCCCCTTTTTGTATTTCAATTAAACATACTATTTCACGAGGATAAGCAAATTACGGCATAAATTTATGCCTTACAAGTACTTTTTCGTGAACTTTTTTTCATTTACACAACTGAGATCAGCGAAGTCTATTGAAATGAACGTTGTAGCGTTGCATGTAGATTTCGATTCCATGAAAATTGCCGATGTTTTTTAGGCACTGGTTCTCACACTTTCTCTGTGAGCCGATACTTCATAAATCGGTTCTGTGCCCTTTTCTATCACATCTTGTGTGATAATGCAGTGACGCACATGTTTTTTGTCAGGCATATCGTACATGACCGGATTCATTGCTTCTTCCATAATTGCACGCAAACCACGTGCTCCCGTCTTACGAGTTTTAGCCTTTTCAACGATTGCAGTTAGTGCTCCCGATTCAAAAGAGAGCTCCACACCTTCCATCAAAAACAGCTTTTGATATTGCCGAACGAGCGCATTCTTGGGGTTTTGCAGAATATCTAACATTGCTTGGTCACTCAATGGTTCCAAAGGTGCAATAACCGGTAAACGTCCGACTATTTCAGGTATAAACCCAAATTTTTGAATGTCTTCCGGTTCTGTATGCTGCAATATATCATATCCTTCTTCAATTGTTTCTTTGCCCTCGCTCACAAAACCAATAGTTCTATTATTGATGCGCCGAGCAATAATTTTTTCCATTCCGTCAAATGCGCCACCGCATATAAAGAGGATATTGCGGGTATTGACCCAAATAAGACTTTGTTCGGGATGTTTTCGCCCACCTTTAGGCGGCACACCTGCTAATGTTCCTTCCAGAATTTTGAGTAATGCCTGTTGCACACCTTCGCCGGAAACATCTCGTGTAATGCTTGCAGAATCGCTTTTTCGCGCTATTTTGTCAATTTCATCTATATAAACAATTCCCCGCTCGGCTCTGTTCACATCATAATCAGAATTTTGAAGAAGATGGACTAACACCGTTTCAACATCATCTCCGACATAACCCGACTCCGTTATTGTGGTTGCATCAGCCATTGCAAAAGGTACATCCAGAATTTTTGCGAGTGTACGCGCTAACAATGTTTTACCGGTACCTGTTGGTCCCACCATGAGTATATTGCTCTTTTCAATCTCCACATCCGCATGAGCTCCAATCAAGGAATGGGATTGAATACGCTTGTAGTGATTATACACAGCGACAGCCAAAGTTCTTTTTGCAGAGTCTTGACCAACAACATATTCATCAAGCATTGCTTTCATTTCTGAGGGCTTAGGCAATTTATTGATGCTTTTGGTCCACTGCTTTTCTTTTTGTTTTGCATTTCGGTTTATTATTTCCAATGAACCTTGTACGCATACATCGCAGATATATACCCCTTCACCGGCTATAAGACTTTCAACTTCTTGCGCTTCACGTCCACAGAAAGAACATGCTAATTCATTGTCAATCTTTGTTTTATCTTTTTTCATAGTATGTGTGTTTATATAATTTTGTAGTTTTTCCACAAAGGCTCAGAAAATAAGCAAAAACTAAACCAATTTTGTTGAACTGATAATGAAAAAGACCTACTGCCTTCGAGGACAGAGGTCTTTATCAATAAGAGATTTTTCAAAATTTTATATTCTACTTACTTCGCATCATTTCCGAGTGAGCGTTCCAATACCCTATCAATCATACCATACTCAAGAGCTTCTTGAGCTGACATATAATTATCTCTGTCTGCATCTTTTAAGATAGTGGCAACGTCCTTGCCTGTGTGCTTTGATATAATCGAATAGAGTGTATCTCTTGTACGCATTACTTCACGTGTATAGATTTCTATATCGGATGCTTGTCCCTGAGTTCCCCCTAATGGCTGATGCATCATGATGCGGGAATGCGGTAAACTATAGCGTTTTCCAGCTGTGCCGGCGCAAAGCAGCACTTGAGCCATTGACGCAGCCATTCCAATACAAATTGTTGAAATATCAGGTTTTACAAACTGCATTGTATCATAAATTGCCAGACCGGCACTTACACTGCCCCCGGGTGAATTTATATAGACATTTATATCTTTTGAGGGATCTTCGCTTGCAAGAAATAATAATTGAGCTACAACCAAACTTGCAACATAATCATCAATCGGAGTGCCGATAAAGATAATACGTTCTTTGAGAAGTCTTGAGTAAATATCATAGGCACGCTCGCCACGACTTGTTTGCTCAACGACCATGGGAACCAAATTGTTCATCATAGAGTATCAACGAATTTAATGGAGGTGATAAATGACAAAACTGTTCAAAGGAACAGTTTTGTCATCGTTACTATATGATTATTGGACGAACAGCCCTTACTTTTTATTTATCTGAAGCGGATTATGAGTCTTTTTCTTCATCAGAAACGATTTCTGCACCGGTATCATCATCACTGTGTTCCATCACATCACCCATCATCGCCAACGCATCATCGAATTGGCGAGGCATAAATGATTCATCATAGAACTCTTCTGCAGGTACTTCATTAAGAATTGCCTTCTCTATAATCAAATCGAACACTTTTTTATGCAGGACTCCCATCATATACTTATCGTCTTGACGGAGACGCTCAATAACCGATTCAACATCACTTTCCGGTGATATAGCCAGTATAGCACGTCGCGTTTCTTCAAAATCAGCATCAGAAACTTCTAATGCTTCATCCTGCATAATTTTTGTACTGATTAGTTCCCATTTTGCTGTTCGCATTGCTTGCGACATAAAAAACGACTTAATCTCATCATTAAACTTGAGCTTTTTAGGCAATTTCTGTTGTTTCTTAAATTCTTCCCAGTTATTTTTGGCAATATGCTCTACCAGAGCATCGGGCGGCACAATCTCAATTTTATCGGTCATGATACCGACGATTTGCGCTTCCAACTCTTCGCGAACTTTGGTTTCCGATCCACGCAACAGGAATGCACGAACATCAGCGGCAAGATCACTTACGCTGGTAAAGCGTCCCCCCGATATTTGTGAGGCATATTCATCAGTAAGCTCAGGAAGAACGACTTTTTGCACCTTGATAATTTTCCCCGAATAGCGAGGCGGTAAATCATCCGGATTTTCAGCTTCGCCTACCCATGTAAATACATCATTGAGTTTTTTACCGATGAGCGTATCGCGCAATTCTGTGTCCATTTTTTCGGAATCAAGGAAATAGTTCGCCGTTTCCGGATAAACGTTAGCCAGTGGTTCATCGGTTTCCGGGTTAAGCTCTTGCCATTCAACATCAACATAAGCCAGAGAGTTTTCAATGCTTTCCGTAGGTTCGATTGTGCTGTTTTCAAGTCGAAGTTTATCCATTTGAGCATCAACATCATCATCACTGACCACAAGAATTGGTTTACGTAATGAAAGCCCCGTATAACCTTCTACACTCACCACCGGAATGACTTGATACTCAACAGCAATGGTCACGCCGCCAAAATCATCGTGTTTGATGTCAACCAATTTGGGGCTGCCCATCAACTCAATATTATTTGCTTCAACAAATTTTCGGAATTCTTCATTGGCAATTTCACCGGCATATTCTATTTCTATAGATTTACCGAAGCGAGCTTTGATCATTTGCATAGGCACTTTCCCGCGACGGAAACCCGGTAACTGAAAGTCGCGTTGCGCATTTTTGTAAGCTGTTTCATAATGGGGCTTAAGGTCGGCGGCGGTCAAGGTAAAACTCACTATGCGTGTGGAGTCATTTTTGACTTCTACATTCGTTTCCAAACTGAATTCCTGAATAAATGAATCAAAGAAAAGATAAGTGTGCGGAGGGAGAGACTCGAACTCTCACGGGTCGCCCCACCAGATCCTAAGTCTGGCGCGTCTGCCAATTTCGCCACATCCGCATGCAATAAAGATTGCAAAAATACTAAATTTACCTAAACCGCAAGCTAATTCTACTGTTATATTGCTAAAAAAAGAGTCTGTAATTTCCCGAGATTGCCATCTAAGTCTGAAGTGAGTTTCTCTCTATTCATACTATCATCATGATTCTCGTATCAACGGTAATCTGGGAGGAGGTGTAATCAGCAATGGAACATTCTCAAGAGTGACATTGCTTGTGTCCAATCCGAAGAACTCTTGAGCCGGTGATGCCAACTTCTGTAACTGCAAGTACATATCCATAACTAATTTCTCCCCTGCAGGTAATTCATTGTCATTTGACAGAAACGATTTAAATATGACAAAACGAAAATCCCCGGCATTCTTTGCATAGTGATAACGGCTGCTGATGTCCACTTCTCCCCGTCGCACCATATCTTCTACAACCAATCGGAAAAACAAATTTAAACGCGGTTCTACTCGGAATCCAAGATTAAAACGAACATAGATAACATCTTTGTGGGCTAATGTTGTCACCTTATAGCTCATCTGATATGGCTCATCAGTAACATTAACGTTCACAAACCAATACATATCAGCACGTTTGGGTGAACGACGTATAATACTGTCTATGGCTAATTGTTCCACATAGTTTTCAACGGATGATGCGGTTAAATACACCAAATGAGTCGCATATTTTGCAACGGATTCATCTTCGCTCAACGCTACTAATGTCGGCAAATGTTGATTCAAAGGCACGAAGGTTGTTAAACGTCGCTTGATTTGTCGAGCTCTGTACAATATATACATCATGATTGCCAGGAATGAACCAATAAGTACACTCACCCAACCTCCGTGTGTAAACTTAGCGGCATTGGCAATCAAAAACGACCCTTCTATGGATAAGAAAAGAACTAATGCAAGTGCTATCAATATCTTACTTGTTTTCTTTTGCACTAAATACACTGCGACTAATATTGTTGTCATGATCATGGTAATCGTCACGGCAAGTCCATACGCAGCTTCCATATTCGTCGAACGCTGGAAATACAGCACAACAGCAATACAACCGACCATCAATGACCAATTTACTCGTGGCACATATATTTGACCACGTACATCGCTCGGAAATGACACCTTGGTTCGAAGCCATAAGTTCAATTGCATCGCTTCATTTATCAAAGTATAGGAACCGCTGATAAGTGCCTGACTTGCTATCACCGTTGCTACAGTTGCCAGGACTATCGAAAAGATTAACAAAGGTTCCGGAATAATCGCATAAAACGGTCTGATTGCGCCAAGATGCTTGCCCTCGAGGGACAAAAGCCACGCGCATTGACCCGCATACGACAATAGTAAACAGACCTTGACATAGATCCAACTCACCCGAATATTCTCTCTGCCGCAATGACCCAAATCCGAGTACAATGCCTCAGCACCCGTCGTACACAAGAATACACCTCCCAGGATCCAGAAACCATGAGGAAAATGAGTAATCATGTGGATTGCATAATAGGGATTTACCGCTTTGAGCACATCAGGACGCTGCACAAGTGCCATCAGACCTATGACACCCATGAATCCAAACCATAATAACATCACCGGTCCGAATGACTTACCCACAAAGGAAGTTCCGAATTGTTGCAAAGTAAAAAGGAAAACGATTATCACTATCACTATCGGCACTGTGTCTAATTGGGGGTAATATATTTGCAGACCTTCAATTGCTGAAGACACTGAAATCGGAGGAGTGATAATGCCGTCTGCAAGCAAAAATGCGCCCCCTATCATCGCCGGAAATACCAAGCGCTTGTCGAATCGTCGCACAAGTGCATACAAAGAAAAGATGCCACCTTCGCCCTTATTGTCAGCTCGCAACGTAATGAGTACATATTTCAGCGTAGTTTGAAATGTCAATGTCCAAAAAACTGCCGATAATGCCCCGAGTATCAGATCATGCTCGATAACTCGCTCACCGATTATCGCACTCAATGCATATAAGGGTGATGTACCAATATCTCCAAACACTATACCCATACTCACCAATACACCGGCAAGCGTTGCCCGATTAAGAGCAGGATGTCCGTTTTTTTCCATCGGAACTTATACTAAATGAAACATACTTCTCCGCAAAACTACGAGCAGACAAAGAATTTCTACTCTATTTTTTACGCATCCACCTCTCTCCGGCATGGCCAATTCTTCTATCTGCATAACATTTTTTTTACTTTTTTGACAACAATATCTTGTTATGTGACATAGTTTTTGCAATTTTACCCCATCATTTGCATAAGACAGGGTTTTATGAACAAAGATATTTCCATCGAAGACATAGAACAAGCGCGTAAAGGACTTCAACCGCGCACTTTCTATAATGAATTAGCCGAAATGGGGGCTTTGCACGATTTCTTGCTTCGCTATATGGGCACACAACTCATGCATGATGTCAAATTCAGAAGGGAAATGCTCGATATCCTTATTCAGTATCCTGAGCATCTAAACACGATGTCTATTACTTATTTTCTTGAAGACTTGTGCGGCAGTCTCAGTTTTTTTAACGAATACATAAAACCATGCCTGAACAATCACTCCCGATAGATATCCTCACGTTGATGGATACCATTCGCAAACAAGCACAACAATACACCGCTGCGTTTGCCAATATTGAACAAGAAATTGCCGCCTTGGCTAAACAACGCGACGATATGCGACGTGAAATTGAGGAATTCCGCTCTAAAGCTGATTTTATACTAGGTCAAATTCAACAAACAACCTATGAAACATTACATACCGTGGACAGCAGAGCTAAAACAGTTGAACTTATCTACAATGAACTTGATACCATAAACACTCTCCACAACACTTTAGATAAATTGCGCATCTCGCTCGAAGCTCGGGATGCCGAACTTGCCGCGCTCTTACAATCAACCAAAGCAATTGTCACTAAACAGATTGACCAAGGATTAGAAAAATCCTCCGTCAAATTAGATACCATGATGGAAAAAGCGCAAGCTCGCATTGCAACCTTCGATCAAAAATTAGCAGCATTGCAAGACCAACAACGACGTATGTTCACCATACTCGGCGATGATGTCCAAGCACTAAAAGATGCGCAATCCCGACAAGAACTGCCTCTAAGAAATGACATCTCGCGCATGAGAACCGAACTCGAACTCTTTAAAGAAGAAATTCTCGCCCATTCTTCGCACGGCGATCAATCATCGCAAGATATGGGACAATCAAAACAAACCGCACAACCCTTGAGCGAAGAAAAAGTACGCAAAGACCTCGACATACACCGAAGAAAAACGGAACAGGTCGAAACCCAGATACAAACCGTTGAAAGCAAACTCAATATTGCGCTCGGAGTTGCTATCTTCGGCATAGCACTTACCATTATCTCCGTGTTCAGTGCCATTTTCCGATGGTTCAAATAATTCCGACACTACCTCTAATCCGCCCTCTCTCCGACCGCTGCAATAAACCATAAACCCATAGCTCTGCTATCACACCCCACCTCATTACCATAGACCACAAAACACATAATTGAGTCGCTCAATTAACCGACGTACAAGGAAAAACAAAGAAAATCGTTACACTTTTCCAAATGCACCAGTGCAAAATCAACAAAATTTACAACTCAAAGGAAAAACAAATCCGTAGTTTTGCACTCCGTAGCATTGAACAAAACAATGTCCAAAAACGAATCAATACTTAACACAACTTTTTCACACTACAATATTAGGATAATCACAGTATGGAACTGTTCAAAAAGCGTTTAGCAGAAACGATCCCCGCAATACGTGCACAGCGTACGGCATTAGCAAAAGAACATGGAGAAAAACAACTTGCAACTGCCACCATCGGCGCATTACTTGGCGGTATGCGCGGCTTGCCGGCTCTACTATGCGAAACGTCGTCCGTTTCAGCAGACGAAGGCGTGCGCATTCGCAATACTCCCATCTTAGAACTGACAAATATCGAAGCAGAGGACTGTTTCTTCCTTCTTTGCACCGGATCACTTCCTTCAAAAGAAGAAGCAGAAGAACTCCGCGCCGCCTTGGAAGCAAAATCCAATGTCCCCGACTATATCTGGAATGTCTTACGTGCAATGCCCGCTGACTCACACCCCATGGCTATGCTCAGCGCAGCTCTCAACACTCTCGAGCGTGAATCTGCATTCCGCAAAGCATACGACGAAGGTGCAGGAAAAGACAAACTATGGGAAGCAACTCTCGACGATTGCATCACTTTACTTGGCGCTATCTCCGCAATCGCCGCAGGCATCTATCGCATCCGCTTCAACAAAGGTGAACTCATCGCACCAAAACAAGGTGCTACATGGAGCGAAAACTTCGCCCACATGCTCGGCGTAAGCAATGACCCCAAATGGATTGACCTCATCAGACTCTACTTAGTACTCCACAGCGATCACGAAGGCGGAAACGTCAGCGCAATGACAGCACACACCGTCAGCTCCGCACTCAGCGACGTATTCTACTCAATGGCTGCCGGACTCAACGGATTAGCAGGACCGCTCCACGGATTAGCAAATCAAGAATGTCTCGGATTCATCATTGACATTCGCAACCACTTCAATGGCGTACCAACCGATGAGCAAATGCGCGAATTCACATGGAACCGCCTCAACAATGGACAAGTCATACCCGGATACGGTCATGCCGTGCTCCGCGTTACCGACCCACGCTTCACCGCATTCTATCAATTCGCCGAACAAAACAACCTCAGCGATGAAAACATTGACATCATGAAAAAACTCTTCAACATTGTTCCCGAAGTGCTCAAAGAACAAGGAAAAGCAAGCAACCCATGGCCCAATGTTGATGCTGCCAGCGGCTCACTGCTCTACCATTACGGCATGACAGAATTTGAATTCTACACCGTCATGTTCGGAGTCTCAAGAGCAATGGGCATCGGATCACAGATACTCTTCCATCGCATGGCAGGATCCCCAATCGTCAGACCAAAATCAATGACATTCGCACAACTCCAAGCAGCTGCTGCCAAATAAAACAACAGCACCGAACATAAACAACACACATAAAAAAAACGCTGTCTGATACTCTCAAACAGCGTTTTTTCTTTTCAGGCAAAAGCCAAAAACAGCTATCACAACATCTCAACAACCATCGCGCTGGCTTCACCGCCACCAATACACAATGTTGCCAAGCCATACTTACCGCCCGTACGCTGCAAAGCAAACAACAAAGTCGTCAGCACACGAGCGCCCGAAGCACCAATAGGATGACCAATAGCAATAGCACCGCCATGAACATTCAACTTCTCATGCGGAATACCCAACTCATTCTTCGCTGCCAATGCAGTCACCGAAAACGCCTCATTCACCTCAAACAAATCAATATCCCCCACACTCAAACCTGCCTTAGCCAACACCTTCTCAATACCATGAATAGGAGCAGTATTAAAATCCTGCGGAGCATGAGCAAAAGACACCTGCGCCACAATACGAGCCATCGGCTTCACACCAAGCTCCGCCGCCTTTGCCTCCGAAGCAAGCACCAAAGCAGCAGCGCCATCATCAATAGAACTCGCATTAGCAGCAGTAATAGTACCGTCCTTCTTAAACACCGGCTTCAACTCACGAATCTTATCAAAACGCACCTTACCCGGCTCCTCATCCGCCGCAACCACTATATCGCCCTTTTTATCCTTCACCACCACAGGCGCAATCTCAGCATCGAACCAGCCATTCTTCTGCGCAGCAAGAGCACGAGTATAACTCTCAATCGTATAATCGTCCTGCATATCGCGACTAATAGCACAATCCACCGCGCATTGCTCCGCAAAATCGCCCATAGCAACCTTCGCATACGCATCTGTCAAGCCATCATACTGCATAGAATCAATAATCTCTCCATTGCCATAACGATAACCCGTCCGCGCCTTCGCCAACAAATAAGGACCATTCGACATAGACTCCTGACCGCCCGCCACAACAATCTCAGCATCCCCGCAACGAATAGCCTGATCGGCAAGCATCACAGACTTCAAACCGCTGCCGCACACCTTATTAATAGTCATGCAAGGCACAGATGCCGGAACACCCGCACCCAAAGCCGCCTGACGAGCAGGTGCCTGACCAACACCCGCAGTCAAAACATTACCCATAATAACCTCGCTCACATCAGAAGCTGCAATACCCGCACGCTCAATCGCTGCCTTAATAGCAACTGCACCCAACTGCGGAGCCGAAAAACCCGACAAACTGCCCATAAATGCACCCACCGGAGTACGTGCCGCCGATAAAATTACTGTTGAACCCATAAACACTGAACTAAAAATGAATGATACATAAATGTAATTGATAATCATATTACCGCACACATGGAAGGATAAAGGTACACAATTAGTGTAACAAACCACATTCAAAAAAATCCCATAGGGATGACATCATAATAGATCAATGACCAACAAAACGCATTTCCCATTCAAAAAAATCCCATCGGGATGACATAATCTAATACTATTCCCCTCCCACGGAGCTTGATTATTTTTTGGGGTTTCATTTTCTATTACGATTTCGCTCCTACGGAGCTAATTCAACATCCATCAAAACAAAATCCACATCCAAAATTCCCCTCTTGAGGGGTGTCCGAAGGACGGGGTGGTTCAAAAAACGCAAACCACATCAAACAAAAACCATCGCACCCCAAACTCCCCTCCCACGGAGGGGTGTCCGAAGGACGGGGTGGGTAAATAAACACAAACCACACCCAACAAAACACAAACCACATCAAAC
>JAYRWZ010000310.1:0-18793 GCA_041917875.1 Chloroflexota bacterium
ATTTTTCTAAACAATCACCGATGAGTTGTGCAACAGTTACCGATGTTGGCGGTAGTTTTTTATTTCATATATTTTTCAAAAAGTTTAATAGCTTCCGCCTTCAGATTGTCGTATTTTAAGTCGTCATTAAAACCAATGCCCGGATTATAATGTGTTCCACCTTTGTTAGCACACAACAAATATTTTGGTCCGCCTAACTCAATAGAAATGGGGGAAAATTCAGTCTGAACTCTTAAAACAATTTTGTCTGTATTGTCTTTAACATAAAAAATATGCTTGTTGTAAATGTCCCCTTTGTTTTCGTTTTCGTAACGTTCAAACACTTGAATTAAGTGGTCATTCCATTTGAATTGGTCAAAGCAAAACATATCTTTAAAATTGTCTTTAAGTAATCCTTTTTTATGTGCTTCATATAATTTGTCTTTGTATGGCTTTGCTTTGTCATACTCTTTTCTGTTGTAGTAGATTTGGATAAGTTTTGCGTAAGAATGGTAGTCAGTCGGGTCTAATTGAAGAAGTTCAATAAATGCTGGTTCTGCTTTGTCATAGTTGCCTTTTAAAGATTCAAGTAGTCCAATGTTAAACAAGGCATTTATATATGAGTTTGATTTTTGGAAGATTTTTGTTTTTGCCGTGTAAAACGCTTCCAATGCTTTGTCGTTCTGTTTTAAGTCAGAATAAATTTGTGCTATCATTGAATAGGGTCTATCGGGACATTCATTTTGTTCAGTCGCCTTTTTATAGTTTTCAAGAGCCAAGTCAAACTTTTCAAGTTGGTAGTAAGAATCTCCAAGTCCGCTATAAAATTCTGCATCGTCTGATTTTATATTGACTGCTGTCTGGAAACATTTTATGGCTTCGTTGTATTTTCCCATATAGTTCAATGTTGAAGCCTTTATGTAATGCGGTGCAGGGTCTTTGCTGTCTTTGTTTATTGACAAGTCCATAAACTTGATGCAATTGTTGTCGTCTTCTTTCATATAGTATGCAAGCCCAATATAATACAAGGATTTTGCGGAATACTCCTTAGATTTTGAGGCGTGTTGCTCAATTATCTTGTCATATTGTTTGTTGTCAGATAAGGTCTTTAGTTCATCCGTGGTTTTGTCTTGAGCAAAAATTGTCAAGCTACAAATTGTAAAAATGAATGTCGTTAGTATTTTGTTCATCGCTGTTGTTTTTAAAATTGGTGCTATCTCTCGTATTGACGCAAAACGCCTTTCGTTTCCTCAAAACTACAAAACTTTCATAACACAAACAAATCTCAAACTCTAAAATTTCATTATGATAATCTATCATCCGAAGCACTTCATTTTTGATTGTATTTTTGTTCTATGACTCCGGTCACAAAGCCATGCAATCCGCCAAAGTCCATAGATTTCGTATGCTGAAAATGACCATCGTGAAATGATTCCAATTTTTGCAATATTCTTTGTAATGATTGTTTTTCCGAATCGGATAAATAATCGAACACTATGGTGACCATTGCCAATACGGCTCTGTCGGCTTGCTGAGCAACTACGATTCCTTTTTCTGTTACTTCCAAACGTTTGGAGCGTTTGTCTTGCGTATCCGGCATTTCATTCATATAGCCATTGTGAACCAAACGGTTAATGATTTCAATTCCCGTTGGAAATTCGCTCAAAAGTTGCTGTATCACATCGCTCTTGCGAGGATTGCCCATCATCATCGTCACTTTCAGATACAGCCATTCGTCAAAGTTGCGCAATTCCAGCTCCTCAAATGCTTTTTTGGAATAGATACTCACATAACGCCACAATTTGCCAAATAAACGCCCAAGTTGCATACTCACGATATGGTTCATCTGAGGTGGCGGTTGTTGGTCAAATGCCGCTGATGCAGTCTTAGAAGATTGTGACTCAAGATACGCCGCACAAAACTCTTCCACACTACAACCAATGTTCTCACGTGCATAGGCACGGTAATGAGTTATTAACTCGACCATATTGTCCATATCATTCATTGTTCACCTTTGATTTTACTATAATTTTATAGTAAAATTAGCACATTTTTTTGATTTTTACAACAATTTCATAACATTTATTTGGAAGTTACTATCTTTTTATAGTAATTTTGCGGTATAAACAATTTATTCATACTAATCAGGGGATATACCATGCAGCGATTGTTCGCTCATTCTTTCATTGTATTCGTTTGTTTGGGCATTATGTCAGCCACAGCACAAGACAGCACACGCAAAACAGGAATTATCACGGGGTCAGTGGTCAACGCCGTCACTCAAGCACCCATTGTAGGTGCGACCATACGAGTAATGGGCACAAAATACGGAGCCGTCACAAAAGCCGATGGCAAATTCACCATTCGCAATGTGCCCGCAGGCATTTATTCGGTGCAAGCTAATTCGATTGGTTTTAGTCCATTACGTAAATCAGACATTGTCGTTTCCACGGGTAAACCCTACATTATTGGTTTTGAGTTGCAAGAATCCTCGCTCCAAACAGAAGAAGTGGAGGTAACGGCAAGCTATTTTTCACGTAATCCGGAAACTATCACCAGCACCCAAACTCTCAATGCCGAAGATGTGCGTCGTGCGCCGGGTGTGCAAGAAGATATTGTGCGTGCGGTGGCTTTATTGCCGGGAGTGAGTGTCACCGCAGCGGGGCGCAATGACCTTATCGTGCGTGGCGGCGCTCCTTTTGAAAACTTATTTATTGTGGACAATCTTGAAGTGCCGAACATTAATCACTTTGGTACACAAGGTTCAACCGGAGGACCTTTGTCAATTATCAATATTGATTTTGTACGTGAAGCAAGTTTTGCAGCGGGCGGATTTCAGACACGCTTCGGTGACAGGGTTTCTTCTTTGACCAATATCAGCTTACGTAATGGCAATGAGGAACAATTCGGCGGTGAGCTTAATTTATCGGCAACCGGTTTCGGAATAATCGGCGAAGGTCCCATTGCCGACAAAGGTTCATATTTATTTAGTGTGCGTCGCAGCTATTTAGACCTTATTTTCAAGGCAGCCGGATTTAGTTTTATTCCCGAATATTGGGATTTTCAAACCAAAGTAAATTATCGCCTTGATGCAAGTAATTCACTGACTTTTCTTGCTATCGGTGCATTAAATACCGTCACTTTCAACAATGATGATGCCGATGACAAAGCCAACAATGAACGTATTTTAGCACCTTCGCAAAACCAATATTTCAGCGGATTAACTTGGAAATCGCTTTTTGAAAACGGTTATGCAGCCGTGACACTCGGCAGAACATTTTCGGCCTTCGATTCACGTCAGCGCGATTCAACCCTCACCGATATTTTCCGCAATACATCATCGGAAGGAGAAAACTCATTACGATCGGACATTTTCCTTCAATTATCTCCTTCCACAGAACTTACTTTCGGTAACACCGCCAAATTTGCCTCACAATTGCGCTATAATTTACTTGTGCCTGATTATTTGCGACGCGATAATAATGGCATTGGTCGCGAGCTTGATACTGTGTCGGATTTTACGGCATTTCGTAATGCGACATATATAACATTGACATCCAAAATACTGGAACAATTATCAGTAACGACAGGATTGCGCCTTGATTATTATGATTTTCTTTCCAATACAACCTATTTTTCACCGCGCGTGGGATTAAGTTATTCAACGCATGAAAATGGTGCTATAAATATTACCGCCGGACGTTATTATCAGCCGCCGCAATTTATTTGGTTAGTGGGCGATAAATCTAATGGTAATGCTTTGAAGCCATTACGAGCCGATCAAATTATTGCGGGCTATGAATTAAAATTAACCCCCTCGTTAAAAGTACAAGCCGAAACATATTATAAATGGTATGCCAATTATCCGGCTCGTGTGTTCAGACCACAAGCAGTGCTTTCACCATCGGGCTTTGATGATGTCTTTAACGATATTCCTTTTGGCTTAGAGCCGATAGTTAATGCAGGAGAAGGATATGCTCGCGGCTTTGAAATATTTATGCAAAAAAAATTAGATGATATTCCATTGTACGGTTTACTAAGTATTTCTATCAATCAAACACGCTTTACGGCATTGGACGGCATCGAAAGAGCCGGTTCTTTCGATAGCCGCTATATAGGGAATATTGCTGTGGGCTATCGCTTCAATGAAGAATGGGAATTGTCGTCAAAATTCCGTCTTGCCAGCGGTTTGCCCACCACACCGTTTATTGAAAGCGGCGACCGCATCGGCTCTCTTGATTTTTCACGCTTTAATGAGGGCGAACGTTTACCCACATTCCACGCCTTAGATATTCGCTTGGATAAACGTTGGAATTTTACGGGATTGCAATTAGTAACATATATTGACATCCAAAATATATATGGCAGAAAAAATGTCAGTGCCATACGCTGGGATAGACGCACAAATAAAGCAGAACAGAATGAATCCATCGGGCTTTTACCGAGTATAGGCGTAAATATTGAATTTTAAGAATATGCTGTTTCCTCTTTGTATAGCCCTAAGTGTTTGCTTAGGGCTTTTTTTACGAAAATGATATATTGATGACTTCTGCGCTTCATATCTTACAATAACCACAAGAAAATCAACAAAGAACATTACTAAAATCATACAATAGAATTATTCGCTGACAATGGCTTTGAGTATGGTGTACTATTGGCTTGATGACAATGTAATTGTCATTACGGGCAAAAAAAAATCCCCCGTTCATTACTGAATCAAGGGATAAAAGAGTGCTACGTTTAAGAATTATTATTTCTTTTTGGCCTTTCCGCGTATTTTTTTGACTTCGGCTTCTGTTACCGTTGGTCCTGTATTGCCCCAGCTATTATAGACATAAGTGATAACAGCGGCAGCATCGGCATCGGTATATTTTGCAGGTAAAGCCACCATGACATTATTATATTTTTGTCCATTAACGGTGATTTCACCTTTTAAGCCCAGTGTCACACTTTCGATGATTTTGTCTTTTGACATATTTTTAAGGTAATCTGATTTTGCAAGCGGCGGATATACCTTTGGAATACCGGCTCCGGTTGCTTGATGGCAGGTTTTGCAGTATTCATTATATACTTTTGCACCTTTGTCCATTACCGCTTTGTCAGCAGAATATGCAGTGCCGACCATTGTTGCCATAACACCACAGACAACCATGCCGTGAAGTGCTTTTGCAAGATAGTTTTTCATTGAAATGCCTCTTTCTTAATAATGAGTGACTGATTATAACAGTAAATTTTATGCCACAAAAATCCGAAATCTTCATCAACCAACAGATGACATTTATCAGATTTGTCGTCACAAAGGTATTGAAGTGTATGTTCACATTATAGTTTAATGCAATACAAACCATCAATTATGCTATAGTTCTGAATGAATATTGATTCTTTTGGATTTCGATGAAAAGTATTACTTTCCGCATCGTGTGGTTAGAACTTCGACCACATCAATCGAAATGGGTATGTACAAGAAAGTCATTGCGTAAAAACAGTCTCAATATTAAGCTATAATCGTTCCTTTTTTTGAATTGCGGATAAATTCTATACATTGTTGTACTTCAGAGCATGGTTCGGGCACAGTATCATTATAGGCCGCTATGCCGTCGCTCACATTATAATTGCTGAAATAGACCGTCGTAAAAAAATCATCAATTTCTTGGATAGTATCATTACTGAACCCACGGCGGCGTAAGCCCACTTTATTGATGCTTTCTATCCGAGCCGGATTGCGACCGATAAGCGTATAGGGTGGAACATCTTTGGTAACTTTCACATCCGCACCGACCATTGCATGAGCACCAACCGTGCAAAATTGCACCACTTTGACCATACCGCCCAAAATAGCCCAATCGCCGATAGTGACATGCCCCGCAAGTTGCGACACATTGGAAATAATAACATGATTGCCCACAACACAATCATGCGCCACATGACAATATGCCATCAACAAACAATCGTCTCCAACAATAGCTTTACCGGAATGAGATGTTCCGCGATTGACTGTCACACATTCCCTTATCACGGTTCTGTCGCCAATAATCGCCAAAGTCGGTTCGCCTTTGAATTTTAAGTCCTGTGGCTCGCTGCCTATGACAGCGCCCGGATAAATTGTGGATTCTTTGCCTATGCGAGTGCCATTACTTAATATGACATGGGAGCGTATATCGCTTGATTCGCCTATTTCCACATCATCATCAATGACGGTAAATGCACCTATGCGAACATTATCCGCAATACGTGCTTTAGGAGAAACTATAGCTTGTGGATGTATCGTTATCATGAATTATCTGATTGAATGTAACGCAAAATTACTCAAATGTATGATGTGAGACTGTCAGTTTCCGTCGTTTTTTCGGATTTCGGCTATTTATATTCTATTTTTGAAGGCAAAAGCTGCGGCTTATACTTACTGTTTTTTCTTCATTTCATTCATACGATAATGATTTATCTTGACAATAGCGCAACAACACAAATGGACGAAGATGTTCTCACTGCCATGCTGCCGTGGCTCCGTCAGGATTATGGCAATGCTTCTTCCATTTACTCTTTGGGCAGACGTGCACGCGTTGCCATTGAGCAAGCTCGGGCTGATATTGCCGAGTGTATCAATGCCCATCCGGCAGAGATATTTTTTACGAGCGGCGGCACGGAATCGAACAATACCGTGCTGAAAAGCTGTGTGGACGAATCCGCTCTTGCCGATACCATTGCCGTCGGAGCCACCGAGCACCATGCCATATTGCACCCATTGGAAATAATAGCTCAGAAGCATACAACAGCAATAATTCCCGTGGATGAAAATGGGGTAATACATAAAGAAACAGTACACATGTATAATGCCCCCCGTACTCTTATCAGTATTATGCACGCCAATAATGAAACCGGTATTATACAGCCGATACAAGAATTACGTTCACAGTGCCCCAAAGCTTTATTTCATACCGATGCCGTACAAAGTTTCGGAAAAATCCCCTTTGATGTGCAACAACTCGGTGTGGACTTCGCATCATTTTCTGCCCATAAAATTCATGGACCAAAAGGCATTGGTGCTCTTTTTATTCGCAAAGGTATTGACTTCAAAGCCCATCAACAAGGTGGGGGGCAAGAACGCAACCGACGGGCAGGCACCGAAGCCACAGCATTGATTGTCGGATTTGCACTTGCTGCAAAAAAAGCATACGGCGAAATGCAACAAAGAGCCGCACACACACATTCATTGATTGCTTTATTGCGTAAAGAATTGAGCGATGTGGAGGGGTTACAGTGCAATACACCGGAAGAACATACATTACCGACAATCATTCATTTTTCTTTGGACCATGCCGACACCATAGACGGCGAAGCAATACTCCAATCGCTGGATATTTGCGGCATCGCAGCTTCTAATGGTTCCGCTTGTGTAAGCGGCAGTATGCAAAGCTCCCATGTATTGTTGGCAATGGGACGCAGCAAAGCCGAAGCAAAAGCGGCGGTGCGCTTCTCGGTTTCACGACACACGACCAAAGAAGAAATACATAGCGCGGCGGCGGCTCTCAAAGACATTCTTAGTTCATTGCGAGGATAGAATATGGTCGGCATTGACACACCCATGCACGGTTGGTCACATCTGGCTGCAACCGATTTGGACGAATTGCATGAGTTTGCGCAAAAATTGGGGCTGTGGCGATCTTGGTTTCAAGATAAACCCCGGAGACCTCATTATGATGTTCGCGAAGAACATTATCATAAAGCAATTGCGCTGGGAGCAGTCCCCATGAAAAGACGCGAATTAGTGGAAATGCTGCGCCAATATCATGAAGGGAATAACAAACCATAAATCAATATTGCGGCTATTGCCCTTATTGACATACGAATCAGCCGAAACAAGCTATAGCACTCAAATTTCACGTATAGGTTGCACTAGAAAACCGAGTTTTTAGCTCAACTTTCTCAATTTTGGGCTGTTTTTAGCCGATTTGGGCACTTTGGCTCACAATCATATATTCTACACGTCTTTGCGCTCTCACTCTTACGCTGATAATGGGGCGCATAAGGTAGCCGACAGAATCCGTGCATTCTCTCTATCACCCAATGGTACAGATAAACAAAAGTCAGATAACTGCACAAGCGGCAAGAGAGCATTATTACTGAGCGCAGATCCAAAAAGATACTCTTGGAAATCAATATTCCACTCAACACATTACAGATGCCATAATCTCGATCTTTTGTATAACTTGCATCAGATGAAATCGAATGTGTGAACTGTACACTCTAAAATGATGAAATACAACACAAAAAAATAGTTGTTGCTATTGTTGCCAATGGATTTATGCTATTTTGTATTTGGATATTTGCGAATTTTTTAATGAGAAATAGCCATCTATCGAGAGACTATGGATTTTATACAGATGATATAACATTTATAAAAGCTATTCAGACAATTTAGAAAAAAATCCAATTGTAATTGTTGACGGTTCACTATTTTTTCATGACAATTATATACCGAAGGGTAGCAATTGATACTATTGCTATTCTTTTTTTAGAAGTACTTTGTATAAAGACTTAGTATATAAAACAGGATTTGCTACAACAAAATCACGAGATACAATAACAACTTTAGAATTCAGAGGTTGTTTTCAAAAAACTCATAACCCCATAACTATCTTTTATTGAGATATTGACGAAGATAAAAGTGAACCATATTTTAAAGACTTTGAGACTTCGATTTTACCATTATTAGAGAAAGAATTGGGAATGAAAGCAGAGTTTAAAGATTGATCAAGTGTTTCGTCATTTCAGAAACTATTGCCTCATGTCCAACTCCTAAAATAGAAAGCCACCTTTGAGCGTTCATCGTAAGAAATAAAGACGGATATCATGCGAGCATTTCATTTCACACACTATATACCTCCGCAGCAGAATCAGCGGGGATTTCAGCAATTGCTTGATCTCTTTCTCCAATTGCTTGTCTATACCTCCGGTGATGCCAGTGAGGCACTGTCATGGCTTAATGAATTGGACAGGCAATATAAGCTTACCGATGATAAGTACGGTATGGGCGATTTTATCGAAGATTTGAAGAAAAACGGCTATATTTCTTCCGACCCTCTTAACAATGACAGTTTCAAAATAACAGCAAAAAGCGAACAATCCATTCGTCAACGCTCACTCGAAGAAATCTTCGGAAAATTACGTCGTTCCGGCTATGGCAATCATCGCACACCATACTCGGGTAATGGTGACGAACGCACATCCGACAAACGTCAATATTTATTTGGCGATTCTCCCGAAAATATTGATATGACAGATTCTTTACGCAATGCACAAATCCACCATGGCATTCATGATTTTATGATGACAGAAAGTGATTTGGAAATTACGGAAACGGAATATAAAACGCAGGCATCAACCGTGCTGATGATTGATATTTCCCACTCGATGATTCTCTATGGCGAAGATCGCATCACACCCGCAAAAAAAACGGCAATGGCTTTGGCAGAACTCATCACAAAACGCTACCCTAAAGATACACTCGATATAGTCGTGTTCGGCGATGATGCATGGCCCATAGAAATTAAGGATTTACCATATTTATCGGTTGGACCGTATCATACCAATACGGTGGCGGGTCTTGAATTAGCGATGGATTTGCTGCGGCGGCGAAAATCGGGGAATAAGCAAATATTTATGATTACCGACGGAAAACCCACTTGCTTAAAAGAAGGCGGACAATACTATAAAAATTCTTTTGGCTTGGACAGAAAGATAATCAATAGAACTTTAGTATTGGCAAATCAATGCAGACGGTTAAAAATACCGATTACGACATTTATGGTGGCACAAGACCCCTATTTGCAAAATTTTGTCCGCCAATTTACCGAAGCCAATAATGGGCGTGCCTTTTATAGTTCTTTAGAGGGTTTGGGCGGCTATATTTTTGAGGATTATATTCGCAACAGACGAAAGAATGTGCGTTGATTCATTGCTTAGTTTCATATTATAATAATCCACGCCCTGATTTTTGAAATTTACCTTCTTTGGTCATTTCTTCAATCACGGAATCCATAATACCATTAATAAAAGCATTGCTGCGATCTGTGGAGTATAATTTAGCAATTTCCAATGCTTCATTGACTGTTACTTTGACGGGTATTTCGGGAAAAGTAATCAGCTCGGCGATTGCCATACGCAGCAATATTCTGTCTAAAATGGCAATGCGGTCATAGTCCCAATTTTGGGAGTATTTTTCCACTAAAGGATCTGCATAGTCACGCACATCTTGCGATGCGATAAGCAATGTTCTGATAAATTCGACTTCGTCTTTTTCCCAACGAATGGCGGTATCTGCTTCAAATTCGTCTATTTCGGCGGGTGTCATGAGTTTTTCGGGTTTACCGCGCTCTTCTTCGGGATTAAAAGAAAACTCACGCATAATCACATGAGTATAAATGCTTTGCCAGTCTATGCCGGAAGTTTCACATGCCGCAAGTATTTGCAACACTTTTTCGCGAGCAAGGCGACGAGTGCCTTTGACAAAATCTACTTTTGTTACCGGAAATTCTGCTATTAAAGAAGGAGTTGGTCTGCGTGATGCCATTGTGTTTTGCTTGTAGTGTTAAATTTACAACGAATTTACGAAAAAAGAAAAAGAAAAAGCACGCTTTTGCAAAAAAGCGTGCTTTGCTCTATATACAAAAACTGCTTACTTGGCTAATGTGTAACGAACAAGTGTACGCTCTCTGCCTAAGATTTTTTGCACTTGTGAACCCGAAGGAACATCAATCCCAAATAGATTTGTTCCGTTCCATGATGCTCCGACAGAATACGGTTCTTCTTTGTATTTCACGATACCGATATTGTCAGCAAACCAATATCGCGCAATAATAGTGGCTTTGAAGGGATTGAAGAAGTTTGCAGGTAAAGCGATTGGATTACCGGCAACACTCACAACGCCTGACAATTTACCATCAATAGAAGTTTCGACGATATATTCTTGTGCTGTAACTGATTTACCGTCAACGGTTACGTTTGCCGGTGTGCCTTTTTTTGTCGTGATAGTCAATTTACCGCTTGCCTTTACCGTAACGGGAAAACCCTGCAATTCTGTTTCTATCAATGTGATATTTGTCAGATCAGTATTCAGTACGGCAAAATTGTCTTTGGTAAAGTCCACAATACTGCGCCATTCGGCTTGGGTTTGGGTAAAGTTGGAAACTAAAGGCGTTTCGATGTATTGATCAAAGGTATTGGTCGTTTTAGCCATGATAGTTGTGTCCATGCTTATACCTGCGCGGAACGTTTGCAATGTATAAGCATCTGCTCTGCCTGCAACAGTGCCGACTGCCGTAATGCTGTCTGTTTCTTGAGCTAATGATGCGGGGATTCTTTCACCTGTCAGGGTATCGAGAGCCACATCATCATAGACCCATGCACTTCCCTTAGTAAAGGGCGTATAATTTTTTGTATTGGTATTGTTGTTACCGCCATTATTGTCGGGCGAAGTAGAGTCCGAGCTGCACGATACAAAACCGAGAGTAGCTGCTGCTGCCAAACCGACAGCAAAAGAACGTAAATTCATAGGGGAATATCCTTATATGGTTGAGAAAAGTTTCGGAGTAATTATGGAGTAGTAACACATAAACAACAATTACGTTTCGGATGCATAACTATTGCCGCAAATAAAAAAGCCCTTACAATCATAAGGGCTTCCGAATTATGGCGGAGGGCGAGGGACTCGAACCCCCACAGGATCACTCCCGGCGGTTTTCAAGACCGCTGCAATACCATTATGCGAGCCCTCCATTTTGGAAACGCATAACTTCCGTGACCGCAAAAATGCACAAATTTTGTGAAAAACCATATCAATCGAAGAAAATTTTCTCGTCCTTACCTCAATTGCCCTCAGATATCTATGACAACAACTCTAATTATGACAAATAATTGCAACAATCAAGCGGCTTGGGTGTCTTGAAAGCAAACGCATCACTGTATTCATGAGAATGCACAGAAGAACGGAGTAAAGTTGCCGACAATCTCGAGAAAACCACACCGGTAATCCTTGAGAGTGAAACAAATCAAAAAAGTGGCAATCACTACACACAAACAGACACAGGGGACTATGAATTTCGTACCGCAACATCATACAGACATTGAGCTTTACAAGGCACTTGAAACGGTGCATCGTGAGCAGGCATTTACAGAATTGCACCGTCGCTATGGCACGAGAATCTATCTGTATTGCCGACGCATACTTGGTGACGGTGTGCTTGCCGATGATATGTTTCAAGAAACTTTTATGAGTGTCTTGAAATCAGCAGAAAAGTTGACCGTAGTAGAAAATTTTCCTGCGTATATTCACAAAATTGCCCGTAATCATTGCCTGCGCGCCAAAGAACGAAGACAGCAACCGGTCGAATTTGATGAAGAAAGCATGGGAATGTTTGATAAATCTTTAGAACAAAAAGAATTATCGCAGATGATTTCTATGGCTATAGAGTTATTGCCGGAACATCACCGCGAAGCTTTTGTTTTGCAGATGTATGATGATCTCAGTTATGAAGAAATAGGCGAGGTTCTCGAAGTGCCTGTGACAACTGTACGAAATTGGGTCGTAAGAGCAAAGAAAAAATTAAGGACAATACTATCACCATATATGGATAAAGTCAGAGATACGAACCCTGACAAATCATATTAATAACTATGTACAAACAAAAACTATATATCAATGAATGATCATAATGACATACCTATGAGCGGTTCTGATTTGCTGTATTTATTTCTCGACGGAGAAGCTGATGCAGCTGAAAAAGAAACACTCTTCAAAGCAATGGCATCTGACCATGAATTACAAGCCGAATTCGAAGACGCCATCGCTGTGCGCAATGCCATTCACCAGGAAAGAGCGAACACAACAGTGCCATCAACACTTACAGCGGATCTTTTCACGAAAGCCGGTTTTGCAGTGCCAACAGCCGTTGCCGGTTATGCAACTGCACATGCTTTGTCTGAATCTGCCGCAGGAACTTGGGCAGCAAAAATTCTATCAAGCACTTTACTCCCTTGGATTACTGCCGGCATTACGGCTGTGGGGG
Source organism: Chloroflexota bacterium (assembly GCA_041917875.1). Classification (GTDB taxonomy): domain Bacteria; phylum Bacteroidota; class Ignavibacteria; order Kapaibacteriales; family UBA961; genus UBA2353. Next base: position 13,044 of record JAYRWZ010000310.1, read on the forward strand.
CTTTACTGTTATGGAATAATGCCGCAGAACATCATAGTCAAAAAACAACTCGAATTGCTTCTTCGGCACAGAAAATTCAACAACCGGAAACTGATCATTCGTTATTGCGACGTATTGAACTTTTAGAACGTGAAAAAGAACTCTTTCATGCTCAAATGGACAGTAAAGCCATCGCCGCAACGCCAAACAATGTCTATATTCCTTATATTCCCAAAGGATACACCTTAGTTCAGGAACAAGATATGCAATCATTGCAAAAACAAATAGCTTCCTTGGCATCAGCTACAGAAAATTTGGCTGCTTCTCAAGAAAAAAATTCTATTGCAACATTGCCTGATATTACAACAATATCAACAAATTTCGAGCAAAAACCTTCTTTTGTGTCGAATGATATGCCGCAGCTTACGATGAAGCAGGAATCCTTACCTCTTTTTGAAGATAAGAATGATAAATTTACCTTTAATTTACGCGCAATAAACGGTTTGCAATTATTCCCAAATCGCTTTGCCTCAGCACCGGACATACTTTTTAATAATGTTGGTTTGACGGCATTATACGAAATTGATAATAATCATGCTTTTGGTCTTGATTTAGGGCAAGAAACATTTCCTATATTTGATGTACAATCCGCTGCTACATTGGAACAGCGTTATTCATTGGTATGGGGCGGCGTATCCTATCGTTATCGCATGAATCCGATACAAAGTTTATTAGATATTCAGCCCTATGCGCAAATTGTTGCCGGCGGCACCAAATATGGTCCTATTTCACGCGGCTTGATTGGTTTGTCATGGCAGCCGCATAATCGTTTTTCTTTATCCTTTGGTTTTGAAGCAAGTGCCATGATGTATAATTATCAGAACAAATGGTTCGGTGCGCAAAAACTCGGTTTATCCTATGGTGTTAATATTCATTTGTAATTACCTATAATCATTATGAAAAACAGTATCCGCACATTGCACAACACTATATTTTCAACTTTTTTGTGCTTTGTTCTTATAGGAACAATCGGTTGCCAAGAGGGAGTGATAACCCCTCAGCCACCTGCGCCCGAGCTGGTGAATTTATCGAAGGCAATCAGTAATTTATGGAACCCTGTTTCCGTAAAATTCGGTCAACAAAAATTCACGGATTTATATAATGGAATGCGACTCTCATTCTATGAAAACGGTCAGTTTATTTTTCATTCACCATTACAAAACTCTTCCGGTGAATGGACTCTTAAAGACAGCACTCTTGTCATGGTAGGCAGCGAAACAACTGTGGCGAAACTTTTGGAATTATCAACAACAAAATTTCGTTATATCGTTGAGATGTCAGGCTCATCAGTCGTTCCCAAAGGTACTATTTTCGAATATGAAAAAGTACCTGAAGGCATACTTTATTCCTTACAGGGTACTGTAGAAAATGATCAAGGATTACCCCTTCCATCAAAATTGTATGTGTCTCTTTTATGGGAAAAAATAGAGTCACCAAACACATTTGTTGTATGGGGACAAGGACAAATTAATACAGGGAATAATACCTATTCGATTCGTCTGGATGAATACCCTTCGACTTTAGGCAATTGCTTAAATTTTGAGCCACTGCAATGCAATCTCGGAATCGGTTATTATGGAGCTGCAAGAATTGTTTTGCATAGCGACCCAACATTAAAAGACGGCACCGTTATTAATGATATTTCTTCTTGGATTTTGATGGGAAATTTTTGGGGTGCTATCAATGACAGACATATTATTTTCATCAGTAATGATGCAAAAGAATTCATGAATACCCTCATTAAATTTCCTGCTCATTTTGATGTCGGATATCATGTAGGCAAGAAAAAAATAGCTCAGGGAGGACAGGATCTTATTGCTCCATTACTTGACAGCGATCGCAATATACTTCAGGTGAATCAAAATTGGAATGATTTCACCTTTGCTCAATGGAGACCGCAATAAATAATTATATATATTATTTTCACAACAACAGCATTCTATTCTGTGAGAAATTTCGGGAGCACAGTATAGACTTGCAGAGATATTTTTTTCACATTTTTTTACAGTAGTATTATGAAACGTTTTTTTTCGGCTTTATGTTTAGCCACAGGATTATTGACCTCCGCTGAGGCATTTTCACAAACCGCAAAGGTGCAAGTTATTCATAACTGTGCCGACCCTGCTGCCGCTCAAGTTGATATTTATTTGAATGGACAACCGGTAGCTCCGCTCGACAATTTTGCATTCCGCAGTGCCTCAGGATTTGTTGACTTACCTGCCGGAATGCCTATCGTTATTGGTGTAGCACCCGGCTCGAGTACATCGTATGCCGATACGCTCAAAACATTTACCTTAACATTAGAATCAGGCAAAACATATGTCGCTATTGCAGGCGGTGTGATTGACCCTTCTAAATTCGCAGCAAATGCAGACCCTAATGCAAAGCCATTAAACTTTACTCTGTATCCGATGGCAGGTCAGCAAATGGCGAAAGACATGAATAAAGTGGAATTACTTGTGTTTCACGGTGCTACCGATGCACCCGCTGTGGATGTGATTGTTAATCGCACAGCAGCACCTGATCCACTTAAGGGTCTTTCTTTCGGTGAAAATACCGGCTATCTTCCTTTAGATCCTGCAAAATATATTCTTGGCATTGCGGCATCAGGTACAACCGAGGCATTAGTAGAGTATGAAGCTGATATTACCCAATACAAAGGTGTTGCTGCGGTCGTTGTCGCAAGTGGCTTTCTTAATCCTGATGCCAATCAACAAGGTGCGGCATTCGGCTTATTTGTTGCCACACCATTCGGTGGTCCACTTGTGCGCTTACCACTTGCAGAAGAAGAAGCAACAACAGCAAAAGTTCAAGTTATTCACAATGCTGCTGATCCTGCTGCCGCTCAAGTTGATATTTACTTGAATGGACAACCGGTAGCTCCGCTCGATAATTTTGCATTCCGCACCGCTTCACCATTTGTTGACTTACCTGCCGGCACTCCTATCGTTATTGGTGTAGCACCCGGCTCAAGTACATCATATGCCGATACACTCACAACATTTACTGTTACTTTAGAACCCGGAAAAACATATCTTGCCATAGCAAACGGTGTGCTTGACCCGTCAAAATTTGCAGCAAATGCAGATCCTAATGCTAAACCGATCGGTTTTAATCTTTATCCTTTTGAAGGTCGCACAGAAGCAGCTACTTCCACAGACGCAAATGTATTTGTGTATCATGGTGCTACCGATGCACCCGCTGTGGATGTATTGGTCAATGGAAACAAATTGCCGCCATTATCTAATGTATCCTATGGTATGGCGACCGGTTACCTTACTTTACCACCGGCAAATTACACATTAGGCGTAGCACCGGCAGGCGGCAGCCCAATTGCAACCTTCTCCGCAGATTTATCAAATGCAGCGGGCAAAGCAATGGTCGTCTTAGCAAGCGGTTTTCTCAATCCTGTCGCTAATCAACAAGGTGCAGCTTTCGGTTTATTCGTTGTGTCACCTAATGGCGGTGCTTTCACTCCATTAACAACGGGCACTGTAAGCGTAGAAGAAGAAATGATGGGCGGACAATCATTTACTGTTTATCCTAATCCTGTTCAATCAACACTTACTTCAACATTCACTCTTGGACAAGAATCAGATATTACCGTAAAAATTATGGATATGCAAGGCAGCACTGTTTTCACACGCAGTGCCGGTAACTTCGGAGCAGGAACACATTCCTTTAGCACAAATATCAGTGGTTTGGCTGCAGGTATTTATACTGTTCATATTATTTCCAATAATGGTATGCAATCAGAAAAAATTTCAGTTATTCCATAATAATTTTCACCATCATAAATCACACTTCATTCACCACGTATCACCACATACAATACACATCACAATCAGGGGACAAAAAGGAATGCCGGAGCAGGGCATTCCTTTTTTGTTTTTTATAGCATCGGCGACAAATTATCACCATTGTTAAATATTATCACCATTGTTTATTCTCATACATCATTTACTGACAATACACCATTGTTTCTCCATTATTTCACCATTACGATAATATACAACAACATACATTCCATTAGACCAATGCGTTACATCAATATTCTGTGATTCTTTATATTCTGACGTGTACAGCATTGTTCCCATCATTGTATATACCGACAGATAATCATAATTATTACCGGAAATAGTTATATATGTTCCGGATGGATTGGGATACATCGTCGGTGTCACTATTGCAGAATTTCTATTATCCTGTATTGATGATGATGATTGACCAATAATGGAACGCATTGCCTGCATTTTATAATTTCGCTCCGGTTTGGTATAATCATCCGTCAGCCCCCAGCAACCATAACGATTATATCCCGAAACCAAGGTAAAATACATAGCTAAACCGCCGTCCAGATTTTTCCAACCTTCATTATAATTATATTCCAAAATATTTTTCATACGTTCCGTGCGATGTGCTTGTATGGCATTACCAAGATTAGTGGTACTGCCACCGGCAGGCACATGAGGACCGCCCTCATACGATGTGCAACCGCCGGGCAATTCCCATTGTCGCGCCTTGTTTATGTGATTATTTCTATATGCCGCACTATTACTGTTTTCTATTTGAGTTGTAATATCATTCATCATGCCGTCATTCACACTCTCGGCAGAAATATGCGGTAAAGCAGCATTAAAATATAATGCGGTGCTTGTGGCATATATATATTGTTTGGGTGGACCAAATGTTTTATCTATATACCGCAAATGATTATCGCTTCTGCCATGATAACCATGTTGACCGGCAAGAATACAACGTATTTTTGTATGGATTCCTTCTTTACCGAATACTTCCGCAAACCATTGCGATAATTCTACTGAACGACGAGCATAATTTTCATCAAAGCTAATACCTTTACTTTGTGCCTGAGCATTATTATATGGTCCATGTGTTGTCTGGGTAGGACTCCATACTTCATTACTGTTTTCAATATAAATTCTGCAATTCGGATGCAATGATGATTTCAGTAAGTTTGCCAAATTGATGATATAATCTTTATCACAAGAAATATGAATATTAATCCAAATGTCTTTTTGCAAAATATTGGCAAGTTCTATAATATATTCCCAGCACCATCCATCTCTTTTTCCCGTAAATGGTCTTTGTGTGACATCACGGGGTAATTTTCTTTGTTGCCATGATGTTATTGCCGGAAAGGTAGGTTCTCCATCCCATATATTCTGCACATTATAAAAACGATAGCATGAAAAATCCGCAGCTTTGCATAAACGAATATATTCATCGGTAAAAATCTTTTTTGTATCAAGCTCATAGCCCGGACGATGGATTTTGATATTTTTTATGCCCGACCTCACGGTGTCTTGCGCGGTGCGGCGCGTATTGCGCCATTGCATAAAAACCAAACCATGATTGGCATTCGGATAACCGCCCACTACAATATCAAAGACAGTAGTATTGCTCACTGCGTCATACGACAGATTTTCTATGCTGACGGCTGTACCGGAAACGGTAATATCTGCTTTTCCTTCACACCATCCTTTATAGGTACCACTCACATCCACCCGATACCTCTCGGGGTCATCAATCGCCTGAGACCATTCAGCTACCGGACGCGCATCCATTAACACAAGATCAAAATCACTTGTCGGAAATCCTGCATTGTCATATCCCTTGGCACCACTGAACCGATTGGTATGATTCATAATATTGACAAAAGCGCCATTATCATCGAGATTGACTCCCAGCGA
>JAYRWZ010000311.1:0-2510 GCA_041917875.1 Chloroflexota bacterium
GTGATAAAATAGTTATGAAGCAACGCTCTTCACATCACTAAATTACAAAAGTTTACACTCATTGCCAAATTTATATTCACATTAATGCTTATGATGGCGACAACAATCGGATTCAGCCGGTTTTTCTACTTGTAATTTAGGACTGATATACGGAATATCTAATCCCATACCGCGCATAATAAAAACAGAGCCAATGGCTATTGCCAATACGGGAGTTAATTTTTTGATCAAGCCGCGAAAAGAAGGTCGCGTAAAATGCGGTAATAATGATACTGCCAGCATTGCTGGTACGGTGCCAATACCAAAAAATGCCATAAACAATCCGCTCCGCATCAAAGTGTCGGCATTGACGGCTCCGGCAAAAGCAACATAGACAAATCCGCAAGGCAATAATCCATTAAGTACACCCAGAAAAAACAAAGCTGAAAATGTACGTTGTTGCAATAATCCCGACAATGCTTTTTTTACTGTATTCACGGGAGAAAACAATGAAAATTTTGGCAAAATATATGAAACTATGCGAGGAAAAACCGCAATAGATATAACCATAACACCACTGATAATTGACAACCACTCTTGCAATCCGGCAATGCGAATCATGCCGCCCATCGCCCCAATCGCAAATCCCAAAATACTATATGTGGCAATGCGCCCCACATTGTACATTATACGGCTTGCAATAAAGCCGAAACGTGTTGAGGAAACAGACGGTAAAGCCAAGGCAATCGGTCCGCACATTCCCACACAATGCATACTGCCGGCAAAGCCCAAAACAAATGCCGAAGATAATAAGAACGACATATCTATCATACGCTTATCATTTTTTCATGGTAATATTTCACACCATCGGAAGTCCACGTAATTGCCACTTTCCATCGTCCCGTAGGATAACCGCTTGTACTAAACTCGAAACGATTATTCATAGATTTATTTATGGGAATAATTCGGTCGAATGACGACGTGGACGGATGATAAAAATGAACACTCCCATCATCAGGTAAAGCCATGGACGGAAAAACAATTATTACTTTATTGGTTGTTGATTCATAGCTGATATCGCAATGTTCTTCTAAGCCGTTCGCACGCTCCGTTTGCTCTATACGATTTTGATAATCTATTTCTTGCGCATAATAATCGTTGCTTACTAATTCGACTTTTTGCGTAAAAGCAAATGTCACAAAACTCAAAGTGCAGATAACGAAAAGTATATAAACGACAGCGATACCTTTACCCCAATTCCATTGAAAATTCATAATAATATTCCGAGAAAATAAAGAAAAATAATTATTTATTGGGAGAAATAAACTTTGTTTTGACATAATCGGCTACTGCGCCATTTTCACTGACCTCAATAACAACATCGGTGCTGCCATCGGGTGACAAAGAAGATTGTGGAAATATAAGCATCATTCTTCCCTCTTTTTCTTGCTGCCCCTCCACATGTACAAGATCGGACAATGGTTTTAACTCGCCGTTTAGCGGAGATATTACCTTCATTGTTACTTGTTTAGGATCATTTTTTTTATTCAGCAATTGGACATGGAAAAAATTAGCAAATTTATCATGAGACATAACGGCGAATGTTGTACCGGGTTGGCGCAACACCAGCACATGCAGCATTTTTCGATTCATAAACAATGTTATCAATACAGTCATGACCAATAACCACACAACACCATACGCTTTAGACCGTGCAGACAGATGAATTTTTTTTCCGTCTTTAATAGACGAATTTGAAGCGTAACGAATAAGTCCTTTTGGTTTTTGTATTTTTGTCATCACGTCATCACAAGCATCAATACACGCTGTGCAATTAACACATTCCAATTGAATACCATTACGAATATCAATACCGGTTGGACATACCGTCACACATTGATGACAATCAATACAATCGCCTCTGGATTGAAGATTCTCGCCGCGTTGTTGCGCCAATTTATCTTCTTTGGTAAATTTTCCGCGAGGTTCACCGCGCTTAAAATCGTATGTCACAGCAATGGTATCTTCATCAACTAATGCGGATTGATATCGTCCATAAGGACAAACAATAATACAAGCTTGTTCACGAAAACGAGCAAAAACCGCATAGAAGACTATACTGAACACTGTAATGGCTGAAAGACCAACAAGATGTTGTTGCGGAGGGTCAAGAATTATTTGCCATAATTGATCAGAACCTATAATATAAGAAAGAAAAGTATTGGCAATAATAAAAGAAATAACAAAGAAAATACTATGTTTCAGTCCTTTCTTCCATATTTTTTCTTTTGTCCACGCCCCATTATCTAATGTAATTTGTTGTTTCGGCCCACCCTCTATGGCAAACTCTATTTTACGAAAAATCATTTCCATAAATACTGTTTGCGGACAGAGCCAACCACACCAAATTCTACCGAAGATAGAAGTGTAAACAACGAGTGTGACCAACAGAAAAAGAATCAGCAATAAAGCCAGATAAAAATCTTGTGTCCAGAAAGGAATGCCGAATATCACAAATTTACGCTCAATAA
>JAYRWZ010000312.1:0-2584 GCA_041917875.1 Chloroflexota bacterium
ATCAATGAAAGCGACCCTAAAGCGGATAGAATGAAAAAAGTATAGAAAAAACGCTGCATCATAAATGTATCAAGATTAGTAAAAACAAAGTAAGTTCCATGCCGTCACACAACCAAAATAGGAAAAAATGTTGAATGAATCCATATCAATGACATGAAAAAAGAAAAACAGTTACATAAAAGAAATAGTTTTGTCACGCTGGCGAATTTCTTTCGTACAGATTCTGGCTCTATAATCGAGATGAAAGGTGCTGACCGCCTTGATTTGCTCAATCGCCTTTCCACAAATGCTATGGTATCGCTCTTACCACAAACGGGCGCAGCAACCGTACTCACAAATGAGAAAGGACGTATTATAGATGTTGTACAAGTAATCCACTTTGCTGATAAAACTGTATGCTTTTGTTCTCCTAACAATGGTGAAACTGTACTTCGATGGTTGAAAAAATTTATCATCATGGATGATGTACGAATAAGTGAACAATCCGCCGCTTTTGCTCAATTCGAAATTCATGGAGAAAGTATTCACGAACTATCTCCTGTGTTTTTTGACAATGACACCCCCATTGTGCCAATGTTTCACCCGCGAGAAGTCAGTATTGATGATAAAGTATCTTGCTTGACATTTCGTATTCCTTCCGTAAAAAGTTTGGGAGTCAAGATTATTGTATCAGTCGAAAAAATGGAGCAAATGCATCAATATCTAAGTGATATCTATCCTGAAATTAACGACGAAGAGTATCGGAGTATGAAAATTATGTTTGGTATGCCGACCTTTGGTAAAGAACTCAAGGATGCATATAATCCGTTAGAAGCAGGTTTATTGCATTATGTGAATTTCAAAAAAGGATGCTATATCGGACAAGAAGTTATTGCTCGATTAGACAGCTACAATAAAGTAAAACAAAGAATTGTCGGTATTGTGTGTTCGTTTCCAATACACGAAGGAGATGCGATTAACGCCGAAGCGCACAATATTGGTAATATTACAAGTGTATTTTTTGATGAAAATGAACAAAAGTGGTTTGCATTGGCATATATTCGCACTGAATATGCTATACATGATACTTTTGTATCAGTCCATGGTCAGCAGGCATATATTTCACCGTTTCCACTGTGCAGTTATGAATAAATCTTGGGTTTTTATCACCGGAAGTGCAAGAAGATTAGGCCGAGCTGCTGCTTTACGTTATGCTGAACATGGCTATTCCATTATCTTGCATTATCATACTTCGGATGAACGTGTACACGCAACAGCAGCAGAAATAGGTAAATTGGGTGCCGAGGCAGTTATTGTATATGGTGACATTTCAAAAGAAGAGGATTGCGTACAAATATTTGAGACTTTAGAACAATTACAATGTATTCCAATGATAATTGTCAATAATGCGGGTGTGTTCCCTGAAAAAGTGATGCTCAAAGATATGGACAGTACTTATTGGGAAACAACGTACAATATTAATGTACGTGCACAATTATTTATCGCCAGAGAATTTGTACGTTTGATTGACAGAATTGCCCATGAAGGTATATTCAGAATAATTAATATAGCTTCGCTCGGTGGGATTGAAACATGGAAATATAGAACTGCATATAATGTGTCAAAATCCGGTGTTATTCAATTAACTAAATCATTGGCTTCTGAATTAGCGCCTAAGTTTACAGTCAATTGTGTATGTCCGGGTGCGATAAGCCAACCGAATGATTTTTCAAAGCAAGATGCCGGACTTGTACCGATACAGCGGATTCCTATGGGACGTTACGGCAATGCTGATGACATATTCGATGCAATATATTTTTTTTCAACATGTTCACCATATATTACAGGTCAGGTATTAACTGTAGATGGCGGATATCATTTATCACGAACATAACAAGGAGTTACGTATGACAAACAAAAGATTTAGCCAGAAGGCATTAAAATCGTATTCAGATCCTGATTTTATGAATAGTGAAGAGGCACGTATATTGCGTATCATTGCAGAGTATATGGGACCCCATAAGCAATTCAAGGAAGAAGAAATATCAAATACCATTGTTATGTTCGGCTCTGCTCGTATTCGTTCTTTGGAGCAATTTAGCGAGGAAAAAGAACATCTTCTCTCTCAGTTAGAAAGAGCCGGTTCTGCCGAAGTTGAGCATATAAATTATCAACTGCGACGTTTAGAAAAACAATCTGAATTGTCACGTTATTATGATGAGGCGGTTGAATTGTCGCGGATGCTTACCGAGTGGGTGAAAACACTGCCCAAAAAGAAAAGATTTGCTATTTGTACAGGCGGTGGACCCGGTATTATGGAAGCTGCAAATAAAGGTGCTATACTTGGCGGAGGAGATTCTATCGGTTTGAATATCAGTTTACCGTTTGAACAACACCCTAATCCATATTTGACACCCGATTTGAATTTTGAGTTTCATTATTTCTTTATGCGAAAATTTTGGTTCGCTTATTTGGCAAAAGCATTAGTGATTATGCCCGGTGGATTTGGTACTTTAGATGAACTGATGGAACTGCTGACATTGATTCAAACGAGAAAAATCTCAAAGAAGATACCAATCATAATTTATGGTGAACAATTTTGGCG
>JAYRWZ010000313.1:0-4138 GCA_041917875.1 Chloroflexota bacterium
TCAAACTCTGTGTCGCTATTATTAGAGCGCGCTAAAACACGAAACTCGGGTCTGTCTGCATTTACCGACCAAAATTGCTGAGGATCAAATGCAAGTGCATTTTGAGAAAATACGGTAAAATTAGCTGATACAACATTATTCTGATAGACATTTTCAGTAATTGACATATCATAATTCACGGCAACAGAAAAGGAATGGTTGCCCGGCATATTTTTTACTGACAGTACAAATTCTGTTTTTTGATTTGACCAGACTTGTGGAATTTCTGCAAAAAGTGTGTCCGATACAACATTGTATGTGCGTATTAAGCGAACGTTTACGGCTTTTGAGGGGACAATACCTGCATTGTGGACAATTACGGTAATTTTTGCCGAAGAATCGTCTTCAGAAATTTCTGTGACACCATTTTCATTACGAACATTTACATCAATTTTTCTTATAAATAAATCCGGTTTAACATCTAAACGTAGGCGAGTTAATGGGTCACCGATTAAAGAATACTGCATAGCTGCGAATGTGTAACCACCGCCGAACTTTAATTTTGCACGATATGTAATATCTCCAAGTTGTCTTAGTGAATCACGTGCAAAACCGGAGTAGGCATTATACATCATTTCCATTGCGATATTCGAATACCCCCAGCCGGAATCGCCGGTTGCAGCGATGGCACCTTTTTTTTCTGAATTAACATACGATTCATTACGAGTTTCAGTCACAGGGTCGGCAAATGCGCCGGTTTGACAAGAATGTGTGCCTAAGAAAAAATATTTACTTGTATTATTCAAATTTTCTGCCTGCCAGCCGTCAAGCCCAAAATAAAGTGTAGAGCCATGACCTGAGTAATTTAACCATAATAATCCATTGTTGATTGCATCTCGCAATACTTGCGGACGACCTTGAATACTCGTAGTGGAGTGGGCGACGACATTACCTCCGACCGGTTCCAGAAACACATAGTCCTCAATGCTCGCAAACAAAAATGTAAAATCTTCATCTTTGCCTTGTTCCGAGAAAGCACCAAAATTTTTCATCCAAGGCTGTACTGCCATTGTGTCATACTCAATCAATTTTTCCACAATGTTTTGCGCATCTTTAATTGATGATGGAGTAAGTCTTCCTATTATTATTTCCGGTTGGACATCATTTCCCTCAACCAGACCATACCAGAAATCACTTACAGGGACTCCATAAGTTGGGACATAATCAGTTTGTGTTGAGGTTGGCAACAATTTAAGCGGGTCCCAACTTGCATTGCCAAAAAACAATACCGTAGTAAGCGATGGACTTTTCCATGTATTGTAAGCATACTGTAAAAATGACTTAATCACATGCTGGCTCTTTTTACCATAGCCGAATTGATTATAAATATCTTCCACGGATACCACACGGATATTGTGGCCTTGTTGTTTTCTAAAATCGGCTAAGCGTTTTGCTTGATCAACAAATATTGGATGTGTAATGATGAGGACTTCAGCTTTTTGTGATTCACTAAATAAATTATTGCCCGATACAGTATAAGTTTTGGCTTGCTCCATCGAACGAATATCTGCGGCAAAAAGTACTTTTGGATTTGAAACCACAAATTCAGCTTGATAATTATTAAATTCATCAGAAGCCAAAAATCCATTCAATATTGCAGCACGATCACTAACCTCTTTAAGTGATGAGTTATTCCCTTTTTGTATAAGTCCACTATATGCAGTATTATTTTGTGTATTTATTGAGAAACCATTTTCTCTCAACACCTTGGACATCTGAGCAGACAACAAATCTGTGCCTGTACAGACAAATGTAATGACTGTATTTAGCGGCAAATTGTTGAGCTCCGATATGGCTTTACTCTGATCGTTTTGTATAATGGAAAAAGTTCCGTTGGGATAAGCACATGCAAGTACCCAACCATTTTGTATGCCATAGTAAAGTGCGGAATCTTGCAAACATACCGAACTATAACCATTTTCATTTTGTGAGGATAAAGAATACTTTAATCCTTTTTTTCCAGAGCCTTGGGTTATAGTACGATTAATATTGTCATAGAGCAATACTTTTTTATCTTTGAAGCCGGGAACTTCCATTTTATATTTTTTTTGCTCAGCAGTGATTACCGCCTTATGGAAAACACCATTTATGGCTTCGGGAGCGAATTGCGCTTTGCAATGGAAATAATCAACAAGTAATCGCAGCCCCCTTAAGGTTGAAACCCCGGCTTGTAAACCAAACACATTCACACCGGGCATCAGAAGTGAAGGATTGTTTACGGTAATTGCTGTCAATCCTTGATTTTCTTGTCTTATATCGGCTCCGATGTTGCCATTAATGGTAGATTGTACAAGTTGATCAAGTACAATACGGTCGTCCCCAACGGATAATCTTGACACAGAATGTATTTCTCCACTTCCTTTTACTGCAGGTAAAACGCAGTGGGTAAATAATGGTTTTTGAAGACCGTTTAACAAATCCCACGGTTGGTCAATTGATTCTTCTTTCCAATAGAACCCTTTACCAAATCGAAGCTCCGTAAACCAATTGCCAAAATATCCATCAATATCACCATAATGGAACCAATTATTTTTTTCAAGATGATATTCCTGTTCAACAGATTCTAAAATTGCATCATATTGGGTTTCATCCGACCATGAATATCGTAAGGAAGTGAACGAACTGTTTTTTGTGAAGAAAAATACACGTTCATCAGTCACCAAATCATGCCATGTTGAATCACCGACTGTGCGCTGCCCTATAAAAGCAAGTGTGTCATTGTTATCAAGTTTATTATCACGGTTATCATTTATCTCTGAATATGGATACGGTTTTCCATCACTCATCAAGTGTAGCCCCGATAATGAGACTCCTTCCCAACTCGGCTGAATTTGCAATAACTGATTCCCCGTTACAAAAGCAACTCCATCTTTTTTCGTTGATACTTTTACATATTGGCTGTCGGAGTGTAACCATTTTTGCTCATTAAGTAATGGCTTAGGTATATCTTTAGTACTTCTGAGAATATATGGAACATGGTCTTTATTGACAAGATCATCAAAGTGTGTTTTTTCTTGTCGGCTTAATGGATTAGGAAAAACACCGGAAAGAGCAACTCCGTAGTCAACAGTAAACGTTGGAGCGGCACATGCAAGCATTGCACGAATATCTTTTTTAGAAACCTGTACAGACCAAATATGTATTCCGCGGCGGATGCCGAGATACTTTTGGACAAGAGAAATGCGAGCATTTTCACACCCTGTGAATGTAAGTTTCGGTTGTTTGTCAGCAGTAGAAGCTGCATACTCAAAAAGCGAATACATGACTGTATCGTCGCCTTTCAATTTTTCCATATGGCGTAGCGTGTACTCTGCTATCACGAAACGAAAACCTTTCGGCGATAAAATCACATTTTGACAAAAACCGATTGTCGGAAACAATCCAATTATCAGTACTATGTATAATATTCTGAATATCCTCATTGAAAAAAGCCCTAAGTTGTTAACACTTTTGACGCTCACTATACCATCGAATTGTTGAAATTGTTCCATTTTGAACAAAAAAAAACCGCATCAGTAATGACACGGTTTTTTTGAGGATGTTTCAATTATGTTACTTTTTTTGCGCAACGCCTTGTGTAAGAACATCTACAACAATTTTACCAACGGCATTGCCAACCGACCCATGAAGGTTTGTCGGATTAGACAAATATTCAGTCACGGCTTTTTCCACTTGTTCCTGAACAATTTTTGCATTACCTTCTACCAATGCAGTAGAAACTTGGTGCATGTCTTTTGCAACATCTTCTAAGGTATCCAACTGGCTACGGCTGGCATCTTCCATTTTCTTCATCATTTTGTCCATACGTTCTTCAGATTCAGTGTACATAAGTACAAAAGCAAGCAGTGCAAGCATAGAACCTTCAAGGAAGATAGTTCCCAAGATAAGAGAAGGACGAGTAGGAGGAATAAATTTCAAACCGCGAACACCAATGATAACGATAAGAATCGCAGCACCCGCATAAGCAAGACCAGTCACAGAATTTGAATATTTTTCGGTAAAGTGATGGGACATATACAAACGTAAACCTTTGAAGATTAACAAATGATTGCTTTCCCAACGAAACGCCTCTTTTACGTCTTCGATTTCTTTCAATACA
>JAYRWZ010000314.1:0-7835 GCA_041917875.1 Chloroflexota bacterium
CAAGCCCAATTGCACCGCTGACAAAAACAAGAACTGCCCCGAATTCATACTCTCCTCATTTGACGGGACGCAAACTATAATGCAAACGTTTGTGCTCTGCGGATTGCAAAGTAAAAGTATGGAATGAATCTCGATATTGGAATTGAAATGGTGTCTCATCAATAACTGTGCATCTGACGGCGAATGGGTACAGATTATCAATATCAATGTAAATATCATTGTTGTCGCCATTAGATAAAGTGTCACCAAGTACACGGTGGGCACGCATTCCTTTCGCATTACCAAAAAGTATCCATATATCAAGAAGAAACAGTGTGATAAATGAATAGAACACTATTGTTGCGGCAGCAAGAATAGTCGGGTATGCAAATGCTATGGCATAGACGGCAATAATGCCACATAAGCCAAGAAAAAAACGAGGACTAAGATATAATGAACGAAAAAATAAGCCCATAGTACTGTTGTTGTAACGATTAAAGTATGGTAACACTTGAGGCGATAAAAGTAAATTCTTTTTGCTCACCTTTGATATGTTCTTGTTCTTTGATGCTTGCGCCGCCATCTTCGGCATACTGTCGTGCTGCGGCTTCGGAGATAATGGTTTCTTTCATTATACCCTCGGCAATAATTTTTTTCCCGCCACAATTTTTGGGGATGACAACATCGTTATTTTTAAATACGAGACGAGCGGAATTTTTGCCGTCGCTGATAATCATCCAACAACCTTTTCTTTTACAGACGCTTTGCACTATAGCTTTTATACGCAATGGTTTGCCGTGATTGTTTTTCTGCAGAGCTTGCGCTAAATGTAATGGCATTACATCGCTCATAGTCGGTTGTAAACCATAGTAACGTGTGTCCGACAATTTCCTTGATTCGGCAGTGGAATATATACCAAAACAACACAAGCAACAAATGCTTATCGTTATAAACCATAGTTTCATGAATGAATCCCTGTGAATTGAAGAAAAAAACGTACACACATTATACCTATATAGAGAAACATATATCCGGCAATAATACTTGTACTTGCATAAAAGATTGTCATCCCGACCGATATTTTTTGTGTGATAATACAGTCAAGAATAAATGTTGAAAATGTTGTAAAACCACCACAGAAGCCCGTTGCAAGTAATAGGTATGCTTGCGAAGAAAGCGATGACAGTTTATATAATTCGGCAAAGATACCGATAAGCCAACAACCGATAGTATTAACGGCAAATGTGGCAAAAGGAAAACCGTTGGCAGGTATTTCTTGAACTAGGCATCCTGTACCATACCTTACCACGGAACCTACGAATCCTCCTATGCCCACAAGTACAAGCGAAAGAATATTCATGGCTGTTTAATTGCCTATCATTTGAAAAATACGAGTTGTTTCTTTTTCTAAAGCCAATTTCATTTCGCGTACTTCATCGCATACGGGTACTAGTTCACGAATAAGTGATTCGAGTGCTCGTTTATTATGATGGACGGTTTGGTCTATGCCGGCAACTTTTTCTTTAAGCCATTCGAGCAAAGTCATACGTAAATGAGTGGTGGATAGAATTTGCTGTAATGGTTGTTGTAAAATAGTGTGATCTTCTTCGATATGTTCCAAAAGATTTTCATAAGCAATAAGCATTCGTATTTGTTCAAAACCATTTCCGGCATTGAGTGATTTATACACTGCGCTATATGATTTTTTGAACTGTTGAATTTCTTCCGGCAATCCGACAGTAGCAAACATCAAATATAATTGCTCAACATCTTCTTTTTCGGCGAGTGTGGAACCGCGCATAAACGATACCGCTCGCAATAAGTCAAGCGCTTTTGCCTGTGTGCGCGGCGAAATATAAAAATCATTGTAATCCGCTGTGGATTGTCCTTTGTTTTTTTCGCGCAAACTTCTGTTGCGTGTGTATTCATAATGGCGGATCACAAGATTGGCAAAATACAATGTTTCGGCACTGATACGAAAATCTAAGGTTGTGTCCACACCGGTAATCATTTGCTGTAAACGGCGCAAATCTTTGTAAGAAATTTTTTGCGGAGGAGTAATCACTCTGCCCGAATGATGGGAATATTGCAAAGCGATTTTAAATTGAACGAGCGGATCTTTGTCCGGCAATATAATTGCTTTAAACAGAAATCTGTCCAAAATGGCTTCGGTCACTTCGCTGATACGCAAATAATTGGTTGCCGCAATGACACTGTGGATCTGTGACTGCACATTTTGCACACCTCGAATCAGTTTGCGCTCATTAAGCAATGACAGCAAAGCCCGCAAGGTAAAATCATTGGCATCGAAAATTTCATCTATAAACCCAAATTCACTTTCCACGAGCGAACCCTCGGTATTATGAAATATCTTTCCGGTTTTTAATAATTCTATGTCCAGACCACCGAAATACGTGTCAGGTTGTTGTTCTTTGCTTGCCTGAACACGAAAAATACGGACATCCTCGAAAATTGCGAATAATTGTTCTGCCAAAAGTGATTTTCCCGACCCTGTGCGACTTTGCAACAATAAATGTTCACCCGTGAGAAAAGCATAAATAGCTTGTTCAATAACTTCCTCGCGATTTATCACCCTTCTGCCGACAAATTCCGCCGCTTGTTTTAAACGAAGCGCATTGTGTTCTAAAGAAAAGCCCTCAATTGTCGGTAAAGTTCCGGAATGTGCATTTGCAAACATATAACCCCGCTCAAAAAATATAGGTAATAGCTAATCCCCTTTGTATTGGCATTATGCGCCATACGCCGGAATGTTGTATGGTATGTGTCGAATGTCGTTCATTTTCGGCATCCACCACTGTATAAGTGGCAAAACTACCTACTATTGCGCCCAAAACAATATCAGAAAACCAATGTTTATCTTTGTACATACGTGCAAAGCCCGTGCTTGCCGCCAATCCATATAATCCTGCTGTTGCCCACCAGCGCTGTATGCGCGCACTTAATACGCCGCTGACAGTAAAAGCCACCGTGGCATGACCCGAAGGAAAAGCCCATCGCTCATCACCCCAATGAAAAGGTGAAAATGAATCGCTGCCCTCGTTTAAATATGGTCTTGCTCTGCCGATTGCGTACTTACCGAATGTTGTCAAGGTGCCGCCAATAATCAATGCTTCACCCAACATTCGCCCCGTTGCACGCACATACTCATCGTCGAAAAGAAGACCGCCGCCGTATATGCCCACTGTCAGCAATGCCGGTGCCGTCAAATCACCATACTTATTGGCTATGTCCGTGAACTTGTCCATCGAAGCACCGCGCACCGAAGAGCGTGTTATGTCATTACGAAAAGATTCATCAGCAAAACTGCTTGCAACGACCATGCCCGATGCAATCCCCAAATGAACAAGATTATAGTCGCTCACCGAAACTAAACGATTGCCCGCATAGCCCACAGTGGAAAATGCTGTGGAAATATCGTCCCATATCACCGAAGGAATCGTGTGCGTTGAGTCTTCCGCACAAAGCGCAAAGTTATGTAAATATAGAGTAATCAAACAAATCGCACCAAAAAGTACTTTCATTGCACCATAGGTATGTGTAAGCATATTTCATTTCTTCCGGATGCAATTTCGTAAATTTTTTCCGAGAAAGTATAATGTCTATAACAAATGAACGAAATGTTCATAGTATTTTGCATCGTAAAAACGTCTGTGAACAAGAAATTATCATCCGAGGGTGAGGAAAATATATGCCAATGCCTTCATGATTTTTTCACAGAGAATATTGCGGACATCATTAAGGACTCAAGAACTATGAACAGAACAGTATCACGCATGGTCTATTGTGCAGCAATGTTATGCACATTTTTATTGATTACATCATTCTCGCCGGCTGATGGTAAGCGTTATTTGCCCAATGAGTCTTTCGGCTTCGGCGAGCGTTTGGAATTTCGCGTCGGCTATAAATTTATTACCGCCGGAACGGCATATTTTCATGTTCTGCCGGAACCCGTGATACGTAATGGGCAGCAATGCTATGATGTGCGTTTTCAAGTGCGTTCCTTGCAAAGTCTAGAATGGCTGTATCGTGTCAAAGATGACTACAGAACTGTCTTGGATGTTGATGGAATATTCCCTTATGAATTTGAACAACATATTCGCGAAGGCGGCTATAAGCGAGATTTTAAAGCCACATTCGATCAAGTGCAAAATGTGGCGCGTACCACCGAAGGCGAGTTTCCCGTCACACCGTTTATTCACGATGTTGTCTCGGCATTCTATTATGTCCGAACATTAGACCTGCAAAACAAAAAAAAGGGCGAAATTATACCTCTCAAGAATTTTTTTGACAGACAAACCCATGATCTGGGCGTAAAAATCTTGGGTAAGCAAACCATCGAAGTAGAAGCCGGCACATTCCGTTGCATCGTCATAGAACCATTGGTTGTCGAAGGCGGACTCTTTAAAGCCGATGGGAAAATATTGATTTGGGTTTCTGATGATGAAAGAAAAATCCCCGTGAAAGTCGCAACAAAAATTCCTATCGGCTCTATTGATACAGAGCTGACATCATATAAGGGGTTACGCGGTCCTTTACATTCTTTGGTGCAATAATTTTATAAAAAGATGACAACAGAACAAAAAAGGATTTTACATCATCAGTTAGAAAAAATTAATACAAATGGTACAGAATTTGTCAGCGAGTTTTACAAACGATTATTTGAACAAAACCCGTATCTGAGACAAATGTTCAAAACCACATTAGCCGAACAATATACGAAGTTTATGGGTATGTTATCCATTATTATACAAGGGCTGGAAACTCCGGCGATTGTAGTGCCGCTTATTGCGCAAATGGGTGAATCGCATAAAGGTTATGGAGTTATGCCGCATCATTATACCATAGTGGAGGACATTTTTCTTTCGGTAATCCGCGATACTTTCCCCGATGAATATAATGGAGAATGCGAGCAAGCATGGAAACAGGCATTTCAACGTATAGCTCGGATTATGCAAGAATAATACGTAGAATGTATCAAGAGACAATAAAAATTCAATTGCCAAAAAATTAACTTTACTGAATATATATATGAAATTTTTTTTGATTATACTCATGGCATGTATTGCCCAATACTCCGTTATCAATGCACAAATGAAAGAGCAAAATAACGCTGACATTGATGTTGCGTGGAAATCTATTTCTGCCATGGATTATGCCAAAGCCGAGCAATTACTTTTGGCTGCCACAAGTGCCAATCCCGAAGCTGCCGTGCGTGCGCATCTGTCATTGATGTATTTGTATTCATTTCAGCGACGATACAGCGAAGCAGAACAGCAATTTCAGTCATGTATAAAAGGTTCTCGCAATCCTTACCCGTATTTTTATGCCGGTATATTTAAGAATTTTTCCCATGTTATTCAAGGCAAAGAATATGCGTCATTCAGCCGTTTATTGGAAACGACGAAAGAGGATATTAATGCGCCGGGTATTTTGCGAGCTTCTTCGGCAGAATTATTAGCACAAATATTGACAAAACAGGGCGATATTGTAAAAGCACAAAAGAATTACGATTTTGTTGGTGCTATTGCCGGATGGGCTTTAATTGGTCCTTTCGATAATGTGGGCGGCTCCGGCTATGATACGGAATATTTGCCAGAAAAAAGCTATGAGCCGGAAAAAGAATATGTTGCGATGAATGGCATTATAACCAAATGGTTTATTCCACCGGCACAAAGACGTGATTATTGGATTGATTTTACACGGTTTTTTCCTTATTCGGATGCTGTGTTTTATGCAATAAGCTATGTACACAGCGAAAATAATACTGACGCTCATGTTCGGGTTGGCACAAGCGGCGCAATGAAAACATGGTTCAATGATAATCTTGTTATCACCGAACCGGAAGAAACCAATAATGATGTGGACACCTACATTGCTCCCGTACAATTACAAAAAGGATGGAATAAAATTCTCGTCAAAGTGTGTAATTCAGAACTTGATCGTGTTAATTTTCTTTTGCGAATTACAGACTATAAAGGCAATCCTTTGAATGGGTTGCGTTATTCGACAGATAAACAATCGTACTCAAAGCCGGCAACAAAACCCGCACCGATGCTCGAGAATGAATTTGAAGTTTTTTTACGTAATTATCTGGAAAAAAATCCAGGTCATATTGAACATAGTTTATTACTTGCAGACGCATATTTACGTAATGAAAAAACTGAAAAAGCGGAAATAATATTGCGCGATGCGCTAACGGTAATGCCCCAGTCGCCCGTGCTGCTCGAAGCAATGCTTGATGTGTATGCACGCGGGAAAAAATATGATGAAGTCACAACAACACTTGAAACTATTGCTACCATAGATTCTACCAATCCGACAGCTCTTGATTATCGTTTCCGTGAATACATAAAAAATGAACAATTTGATAGGGCAGCGGATCTGGTGGAAATTGTAAAAAAACAATCGCCTGCATCCGAGCGTTACTATCAATTTGCTCTCGAGCTGGCGGCGGCTCGCAAAAGTGAGCAAATATTACCTTTAATGAAAGAAGCATTTAATGCTTTTCCTCTCTCTTTACGTTTTGCCACCATTTATTCCGGCTATCTTATAGAAACAACCCAAGATAAAGAAGGGGCGATTGCTATTTTGCGCAATGTACTGAAAGAAAATTACAGTATGGATATTTTGTCTTTTATTGCATCAGTGCAAATAAAAGATGCGCCATCACTTGATGCGGGCTTGGCTACATATAATGCTATGATAGAATTAGATCCGGCATCACCCGGCATATATTCACAAGTTGCTTCACTCTATTCCGGCAGAGAACAATTCCGAAAAGCACTTGAATATTTGCAGAAATCGCTCGAATTTTGTCCCACATGCGGCAATATTTATGAAAAAATTGCAGATGCATATAAAAATTTACAAGACAAAGAACAAGCATTAACTCATTACAAAAAATCTTTGAAGTTTTACCCTTTTGATTTTGATGTTAGGACAGTAATTCGCGATCTTGAAGGTAAAAAACCTTTATTTTCCGTATTGCCGATGTATAATATTGACAGTTTGATAAAAGTTGCTCCCTCACGTTCGGCATACCCTACTGACCCCGCAGTAATATTGCTCAATGATGAGGTTGTGGTTGTGCATCCCGAAGGTGGTTATGAAGTGATGAGCACACAGGTGGTAAAAATACTCAATAAACAGGGTGTGGATAATTTCAAAGAAATGCGGCTTTCCGGCTATATCGAAAAAGCAATTGTGATAAAACCGAATGGAACACAGGTAAAAGCCGATATTTCGGGTGGGGAAATCGTATTTAAAACCCTTGAAGAGAACGATATAGTCTTCATAAAAACACGTGGACAATACATTGAAGGCGGTTATTTTTTGCATCACTATTATGAGACATCCTATTTTGAATCAAGTCAGCCCGTTGTACTGACACGCTATGCCCTGGTAACGCCCGAGGATATGAAATTGACCATAAAAACGCAACAAATGCCGGAACAACCTGAAAAAAGAATGACGGAACTTGGCATTATGCATACTTGGGTGGCGCAAAATTTGCCGGCTATTAAATTTGAAACAGGTATGCCTTCATGGGAAGAAATTGGTAAATGGGTAAAAATCACTACCATTCCTTCTTGGAAAGAACTTTCCACTTGGTATGGAAAAATTACGAAATCCAAAATTAAATCATCCTATGAAATAAAAGAAAAAACAGCTGAGGTGCTTGGAAAAGAACCATTAACCGAAGAGCAAAAAATAAAAAAAATATATGAGTTTATTACATCGCAAATTCGATACAGCTATGTGCCGTTCCGCCAGAACGGATGGGTGCCGCAAAAAGCTCGCGATGTGCTGACAACGAAAATTGGGGATTGTAAGGA
>JAYRWZ010000315.1:0-11044 GCA_041917875.1 Chloroflexota bacterium
AAGGCACATTGTTAAGATTGTGTTGTTCCGTTTTCATGGTATTATGTGTTTTTGATAATTTCATTGTTTACTTTCTCGGCATGGCGATTAGTGGATTATTTCATCATGAAGATGCTTGAGCATTACCTGAAGCTGTGCTCTGCCTCTGTTAATACGCGACTTCACAGTACCAATTTCAATATTTTCAATAATAGCAATTTCTTCATAACTCAAATTTTGAATATCGCGCATAATAATCATAATTCTTTGCGAAGTCGGCAAAGTCATGAGAGCTTTTTGAATGTGCTGCGCAATAATAGTGGTGTCCACGCTTTCATCCGGCATATAACTTTCATCGGCAAGATGCATTGAGTCTTCGCTATTGTCCAATTGAATGGTGTTCAGCGGTCCGGTAGCTTGAATGTGCATGGATTTATACTCCGACCGAGCTACGTTTGCAGCAATGGTGAAAATCCAATTAGAGAATTTGTCATTCCCGGAGAATGTGTCGCGCGAACGAAAAACTCTCACAAAAACATCTTGTGTCAAATCTACAGCAACCTCATACGAACCAATAAAACGGAAGATGAATGTAATAATCCGTTGTTTGTAACGGCGCATAATCAATACCATAACATCATGATTGCCTTGACGTAGTAATTGCATCAATTCCTCATCGGTCTTAGCCGTATGTTTTGTATATGATTTTTGAAAAAGCATAAAGTTTCCGAATTATACACTATGTACCGCCGAAACGCGATTTTGTTCCATTTTTCACGAAAAATTATGTAAAAAGTGTGGTAAGTGCAAGTGAAACCCTTTCAACAGAGCGACAAGCGATAGATAAGCCCTTGTTTAACTTGGCGGTATTGGCCGTAGGGGCAATGACTGTTGTAAAGCCGAGTTTCTCCGCTTCCGAGCATCGTTGTTCAAAGTGCGATACAGGACGAATCTCTCCCGAGAGCCCAATCTCACCAATGAGTACTGTTTCCGGGTGAAGAGGAATATCTTTCCATGAACTTACTAATGCAGCAGCAATACCTAAATCCACAGCGGGATCATCCAAAGTAACACCACCTGCAACATTGACAAACACATCGCATTTCCGAAACTCCAAGCCAAGCCTTTTTTCGAGAACTGCAAGTATCATCTGCAATCTTCGGGTGTCGAAACCTGTGGAAGTCCTTTGTGCAACAGAAAACCCCGTTGGCGAAACCAATGCCTGCACCTCAATAAGCATGGGGCGCGTACCTTCAACGGTTGCAACTATTGCAGTGCCTGAATCATGCCGATGTCTTTGAGCAAGGAATATTTCCGATGGGTTATGTACTTCCTGCAATCCCCCTTCGACCATTTCAAAAATACCTATTTCATTTGTGGAGCCATAGCGATTTTTAATAGCTCTCAATAATCGATACGCATACGTTTTTTCGCCCTCAAATTGCAATACGGTATCAACCATGTGTTCAAGTACTTTGGGTCCGGCTATCATCCCGTCTTTGGTCACATGACCGACAAGAAAAATTGCCGTTCCCGATTTTTTTGCAGTTTGCATGAGCAATGCCGTACATTCCCGCACTTGCGTAACAGTGCCGGGTGTGGAGTTTATATCTTCGTGATATGTCGTTTGAATTGAATCAATTATAGCAACTGTGGCTTGAGTGTCTTTAATTGCTTGTAACATAGTTGAAATATTGGTTTCCGCCAGAAGCAATAAGTCATTGGGAATAGAGGCAAGCCGCGCAGCTCTCTGTTTAATCTGGAACAGTGATTCTTCTCCGGTTATATACAGTGGATTGTGTTTTTGCAAACCGGCGCACAGTTGAAGCATGAGTGTGGACTTTCCAATACCCGGGTCGCCACCCACAAGAATCAAAGAACCGGGAGTGATACCGCCTCCGAGCACCCTGTCAAGTTCAGCAATACCCGTCATGATACGTACATTGCCGGAACCGGCTATATCTGCGAGCTTAGTGACGGCATTGGAGCTGTTGGACTTGCCTTTACTTTTTGCTGTACTTGCACCAATTACCTCTTCTACATACGTTTCCCATGCGCCGCAAACGCTGCATTTACCTACCCAACGTGTGCTCGTAGCACCGCAATTTTGACATACATAACGCGAATGACTTTTCATACTTTATCCGATAATATTCGATTTCTGTTTGTTAAAAGTAGCAAGAAAATTCTTAATTTTCAGGAAATTGTAGAACAAGCACACACTAAATGGCTCATTTGACCATCTTTTTTAGCATATTTTCACGATATATACCTCATACTATGATAACAAAAGAACATATACTCGAGGCACTTTTAGAAGTCCATGACCCCGAAATTCCAACCTTATCTGTGGTTGATTTGGGTATAGTCACCGATATTAGCATTGCCGATAACAATGCGGTGGCTGTCACTATCACCCCTACATTTGTCGGATGTCCTGCAATCGAGGTAATGCAACAAGAAATACGCGATTGTGTCATTGCTCTGGGGCTTGAGGATGTGAAAGTAACTGTAAATTATGATACCCCTTGGGACAGCAATCGCATAACTGAAAAAGGAAAACACGCATTACGCACGTTTGGATTAGCACCACCGCCAAGTTTTGATATGGTCTTAGAACTTGATATACTTCACGATGCCGTTTGCCCGTATTGCATGAGTAAAAATACGGTTATGCAAAGTCCTTTTGGTCCGACTTTATGCCGCTCAATACATTATTGCAATGATTGTTTGCAGGCATTTGAACAATTCAAACCGGTTGGTTAACATAGTATTTCATTCATATTTTGATGTTCAGCTCATGCACATACTTTCTTCTACGCTTTTACGCTCTTTTCTTGTAAGTTTAGTAAGTCTCGTGGTCTATCTGACGACGACCGCACCCGATGTTGGCTTTACGGACAGCGGAGAATTGGCGGCGGTGTGCACCACATTGGGAATAGCTCATCCGACCGGATATCCGCTCTATACAATCATAGGACATGTCTGGACATTATTACCATTACCTTTTTCGCCTATTTATTCGCTTAATATTTTTGCGGGTCTTTGCGTAGCGGCTTCCGCTGGAATATTTTCTTGGGTACTTACCTTAATATTCGTGCTGATCAATCAACCGAAACCCCAACAAAAAAAGGGAAAAACCGTCGCAAATATTCTTTCATTTTCACCAATCGCAGAACAATTAGCCAATATAGCCCTATCCTGTTTATATGCTTTTTCATCCATTATATGGCATCAAGCCACCGGTAATGAAGTGTATTCTTTGCAATTAGTTGTGTTTACATTAAGTATAGCACTTTTTTTGCGTGCAATGACTTTAGAACAACACCTTCGCTTAGCAGCATTGATGGTGTGGATTGCCATTATAGGTTTGGGATTCGGCAATCATGGCACAACAATTTTACTTGCTCCGGCAATGATGTATATGTTTTTCAAAAGACCCCAAGAAAAATTCGACATTTCCGCAAAACGTTGGAAAGAATTATCCATACTGACCATTCCATTTATCATTGGTTTATGTGTGTGGTTATATCTGCCATTGCGCAGCGCAGCATTACCGGATTTCAACTGGGGCGAAGTGCATAGAAGTTTTGATAAATTCTGGTATCACGCCTCGGGCAAACAATTTCAAATTTGGATGTTCAATGGCAGTTTTTCCAATAATTTTCAAGAATTTATCTCACTACTCCCCAAACAATTAGGTTATATTGGAATTATTTTTACTCTACTTGGAATTATACAACTTTTCAAACGCAACGGAACAATAGCAACCTTCACTGCCCTACTGTTTTTCGGTTGCACTTTTTATGCATTTAACTATGGAATCCACGATATTGAACCTTATTTTTCTTTAGCATTCATAGCCCTGTTTATGTTTACTGCTATTGGCTTTGCTTACACGCTGACAACTGTTCATATCAAAAGTAAAAACATGGCTTCGGCAATTGTGCTAACACTATTGATGATATGTATCAATATGGGACTACATTACAAACAAGCAGATAAATCCGATGATACCGTCGTGCGCGATTATACACAAATCATGGTAGAAAAATTGCCTAAAAACTCGGTTATTTTTTCCTCGCAATGGGATTATTGGTGCTCTGCTTTTTGGTATAAACAATCATGCGAAAATATGCGTCCCGATATTGTTTTAATTGAAAAAGAATTACTGCGCCGCACCTGGTATCCTCAATTTATACAAAGAAAGTACCCGCAATTATTTACTTCTGTTAAAGCGGAAATGAAAGAATTTGAAGAAGAGCTTGAATTATTTGAAAGCGGGGGTAATTATAGTGATATTCGCTTGCAAGCGGCTTGGGAAAAAATGCTTCATCGAATGATGACAACTAATTATGACAAGTTTCCGCTCTATATGACCCATGATGTTCTGCAATCCGAACAAGCAATGATGCGCGGCTATCGCCCCGTGCCGGAGGGGCTGGCTTACAAAATAGTTAAAGATAATGAAACTTATACCTCCGCTGTATCCATTCCCGATTATACAAATCTGGCATTTTTATTACAAAAGCATGAAGGTCATCTTTATAAAGGAATGCAAGAAGTGATTACAACTACATTACAAACAAGTGCTTACTATGCCGAAAAGATTGAAAAAGATCCAAACAAAGTTCGCAAAGTTCAAGAACAATTACAAAAATTCTCAGCACAACATTAAGACCGCAAGCACATCATTCACAATATTAGTGCGCTATGAATGTCATAGACAGCCCGTAAATAGATGAGATTCGACAACTGCAACATTTGATGAATACACCACGGGGGTGGAGCTTTTTTGTGAGACTTTTATGCGCTATTTTATAATTATTGTGTGTGTTTTTCACACTCTTTTACTTTCTGCACAACAAGAACAGTTTCCTTTCCGCAAAGACAGTGTATTGACATTTCCTCAACCGGATTCTTTGTCATTGGAAGAGTCGTATGCGAATATCAATGCTTTCCATCCTAAATTGGCAGGTGCTCAATTAGGTATTGAAAATGCACAAGCGCAAGTAAAGCGTGCATACGGAACTCTTGATCCACGACTTGATGCCGAAGTCACTGCAAAGCGCGAATCGGATAAATTTAAGCAACAAACAGCACAAGCAGATATTGTTGTGCCGCTTTATTGGGGGCAAAAAATATTCGCCGGATGGAAAAGAAATCTCGGTTTTTTTGATCAAGATTATACCACACCACTCACCGGTGAGGCATCGGTGGGAATTGCCATACCGCTTTGGCGCAATATAATGATTGATAAAAATCGTTCACAAATCTTAAAAGCGGAAGTACAACCCGCAATAGCTGAAAATCAGCGTGTAGAAGTACGAAACGAATTGTTTAGAAAATCTGCCGAAAAATACTGGCAATGGGTAGGCTCATACAAAAAATTTATGATCAACAATCGTCTGTTAGCTTTAGCTCA
Organism: Chloroflexota bacterium; assembly: GCA_041917875.1. Classification (GTDB taxonomy): domain Bacteria; phylum Bacteroidota; class Ignavibacteria; order Kapaibacteriales; family UBA961; genus UBA2353. Next base: position 5,405 of record JAYRWZ010000315.1, read on the forward strand.
ACAAAGGGCAGACGGCATCAATGAACAAATACTAGGAGGTGAAAGACCCCGTATCGACTCTGTGGAAAACTATCAAGAAATTCAACGTCGGCTTGGTTCTCTTATTAAAGCACGCCGCAATTATGAAAAAAACACCATAGCATTTCAATTATTTTTATGGTCAAAAGACGGTAAACCTGCGGATATTCCCAATAATGTCATACCGAAGGATTTCCCCCCTGTTTCATTACTTACCATAGAACAATATCAAAAAGATCGCAGTGAGAGCATTCAGCGTCGCCCGGAAATTTCACTCAACAGAGCCGAAAGACGCATTGCCGATGTGTCGAGAGATTTTGCGAATGAACAATGGAAACCTGATATTAACCTAAAATTTGCCCCCTTCTCCGATCAACTCAATGATGGCGCAAACCGTTTGGATTATAAAGTGGGGGTGGATTTTTCAATGCCCCTATTGTTTCGTGACGCAGGAGGACAATTGGCAGAAGCGGAAATCAAACAGCAAGTCACCGACATCAAGTTATACCTGCTTCAACGTGAAGTCCAAGCCGAAGTTGATGATGCCGCTTCAGAACTCCTTGCGAACTATGAACAATTTCTTGTCGCACGTAATGAACGTATAGCGGCTGAACGGCTTGAAAATGCAGAAAGAGACCTCTTCGATCGGGGCGAAAGCGACATATTCCGTGTGAACTTTCGTGAACGTTTCACTGCACAAGCCGCAGAGAAAGAAGTGGATGCCCTGGCAGATTACTATGAAGCGGTCGCTCGTTACCGTTGGGCATGTGCTTTGTTCTAACATTTGATATTTAACAGGTTAGTGATTGTGAAAACAGCAACATTGTATCTGCTCATTTGCTCTTTCTCCGCTTAGAAGAATTATGGAGAAAGTTAAAGAGAAAAATTGTCCTATATTTGCAAAAGAGATTATAACTTTTCAAAGGACAAACGAACAATGCGAATTTTTTCATACTTTGCGGTCATAACATTTTTTGCACTCCTTCAATCGGCGAACTCCCAAGATACAACAATATATTGGACAAAAGGCGGTAACCTTGGGGTCAACTTCTCTCAAGTATCTTTATCAAATTGGGCTGGCGGGGGTAACAGTACCGTTTCCGTTACCGGCTTAACAAATTTTTTCCTCAATTACAAAGATGCTAACTCTTTATGGAATAATTCATTGGAACTCGGCTACGGCCTTACGAAATTAGAAGGTCAAGATTTTCGTAAAAGTGATGACCGTATCATCTTGATTTCGCAATATGGACACAAAGCAAGTGAGCAATTAACCTATAGCGGTCTATTGGATTTTCGTACACAGTTTACCAAAGGATTTAAATATGGTGCCGACGGTACCGAAACTCTTATATCAAATTTTCTCGCTCCCGGATTTGTGACTTTGAGTGCGGGTTTGACCTATCGCCCATCGGATTGGTTAGAAATAATGGTTGCGCCTGTTTCGAACAGATTGGTACTTGTCATGGATGATACGCTTTCTCAACAAGGTGCATTTGGTGTGGATAAAGGTAAAAATATACGCAGTGATTTGGGCGTAAATTTTAATATGTTTCTTAAAAAAGAAATCGTACAAAATGTCACGTTTCAAACTCGTTTGAACGTATTTGCACCGTACAGAACAATCACGACGGCAGTTGTAACATGGGAAACATTGTTAAACCTTAAGGTCAATGATTATATTACCGCAAGTTTTGCGACCGATTTACTATATGATGAAAAAATTGCAATTAAGCGTGATGATGGAACCGTCGGACCTTCAACACAATTCAGAAGTGTTTTGGCAATAGGTCTTGGTTATAAATTTTAATTTTTAATTTTTCAAAGGTGATTTATGGGTTTTATTTCCGAATTTAAAGAATTTGCCTCTAAGGGCAATGTTGTTGATTTAGCTGTCGGGGTAATTATCGGCGGTGCATTCGGCAAAATTGTTAACTCTATGGTTAACGATATACTTATGCCCCCCTTAGGGATGTTACTCGGTGGCATTAATTTTAAAGAATTCTCCTTTGTCTTGAAAGACAAAATAGGTGACACTCCGGCTGTGGTACTCGGCTATGGTGCATTTATTCAAAATGTCTTTGATTTTCTCATACTCGCTTTTTGTATTTTCCTCATGATTAAATCAATTAATACTTTAAAGCGTAAACAAGATGAAGTTCCGGCTGCACCGCCTGCACCTCCGGAACCAAGTACGGAAGAAAAATTGCTCATGGAAATTCGTGATTTACTCAAAAAGTAACAGCGTTCTGCAAAATCCTGTTTTATCAAAAAAAACAGGATTTTTTATACGGATTATTCTTTCATCATAATGTCAAATCTCCACATTGGAATATTATCGGCGGCGGATTCTCAAAATCCTCGCACATGGTCAGGTACCACCTATTATTCGAGTCGTGCATTAGAGCTCTATGGTGCTCAGATCACGCACTTGGGTCCTTATCCCGGAAATCCTTGGCTTTACGAATTTATAAAAAATAAAATATGCAGAGTAGTAACGGGTAAAGGAACTAATCATTACAATACCAGAAGATTAGCCAAAAAATTTTCTACTTTTTTTTCAAAAAAAATAGTTTCTCATTCATTCGATTGGTTATATGCTCCTGCAGGCGCAGCAGAAACCGCATTATTGCCCACAGATATTCCTGTTTTGGGTTTATCAGACATCAACCATATTTTGGCGCAAGAATATAAAAGCTATCAAGACTTATGGAGTTGGTCATTGCAAGAACTTGCAGAAATTGAAGTTATGGCACTCCGAAAATTCAAAAAAATCGCTTATCCGACACAATGGGTGGCACAATCAAGCATCCGAGACTTGCATATTGATGCACAAAAAATATTTATTGCTCCATTAGGTGCCAATATAGAAGACTCGGAAATTCCCGACTATGAACAGATAATACGAAAAAAGAAATCGGAAATTTGCCGCTTACTATTTTTGGGAGTTGATTGGGAAAGGAAAGGAGGAACAATAGCTTTTGATACCCTCAGAATTTTATGTTCAATGAATATTCCGACAGAATTGATTGTCTGTGGTTGCACTCCGCCTTCACACTACAGTCACCCAGCAATGAAGGTAATCCCATTTCTCGATAAAAACGATGACCATCACAGAGCTTCACTGCATCAATTGTTGTCTTCTTCATCTTTTCTATTGTTACCGACAAGAGCCGAGGCATACGGCATAGTGTTTTGCGAGGCATCATGCTTTGGCTTACCATCTGTAAGCACAAATGTCGGAGGAGTTTCCGGTGTAGTTTGTGAAGGGAAGAACGGCCACCTGCTCTCCCTTTCTTCCAATGCAGAGCAGTATGCTCAACTCATTGCTGAAATTTGGGAAGATGAGCGAAGATATTGTGCATTATCTCTTGCAAGCAGAGAAGAATATGAACACCGCCTTAACTGGAAAGCATGGGCGGAAACAGTCTTTCAGAATATCCGCTAACGATGATTCTCACCTCAATTTGCCCTCAGTCTTGTTATATTCGCACTACATTTCTGCCGGATAAGAGCAACCAAACCTCTGCTTTGGTGGTTATTATGATACATAACTTGAAAGTGTTACAATGAACAAAAATCGTTTTTATATCTTCGCGGCATTGTTATTGTTTGTGTGTTTATCCATCAATGCCCAAGAATCGAACATACGATACGGCATCTATGGGCATGGTTTGCTGAATATGCACAATGCCAATTTTAGGGAATTGCCCGGTGTGCCTAATTGTTGTAAAAGCTATACAGACGGCACAGCCAGCACCATCGGCGGAGGTTTCCTTATTGAGTTTCCTTTCTTAGGTGATTTTGATTTTTCGTTCCGCATGGGCTATGCCGATTACTCGGGACTTTTGGAAAGTACGGATAATATAGTCACAGCAAATGGAAGCACGCCATTTACTCATAAACTCAATGCCACAATTCCCGGTATTTCTTTACAGCCCTCTTTGATGTACGAAATTACAAAGGGTTTACGTTTACATACAGGCTTAGATCTTAACTATTTACTCAATCAAACTTATTCACAAAAAGAAGAAATATCCTCTCCGAATGGTACTTTTTTTCCGGAAAATACGCGTGTAAGGAATGAAACTTCCGGTGATATAAAAGAAAATGCCGTCGTGATGATTGCCCCAATGGTCGGCTTAGCGTATGAATTTCCGATGAATGCAAAAAGAACATTATTTCTCACGCCGGAAGTGCAGTACCAACATGGAATTACAAATTTAAATAATACCATAGACTGGACAGTTTCCACAATTCGATTTGGATTTGCCTTAAAATATAGCCCAAAACCGAATCCAATCCCGAAACCCGAGCCCATTCCTGAAAAAAAACCTGAAGAACCGACAAAACCGGTTATTGTTCAAACACCGGTTGCACAAAAAAAAGAACCGATACAAGCAGACATTCGCGCTGTCGGATTAGATGATAATGGAAAAGAATTTCCGGTCGCAAAGATTATTGTAGAAGAATTTTTATCTACACAAATTCGCCCACTGCTCAATTATATATTTTTCGATAATAATTCTGCTGAGATTTCTGCTAAATACACAACATTATCACCACAGTCGAAAAATGACTTTTCATTGAAAGCATTACAAAACGAATCAACCCTTCAAACTTATTATCATGTAATGGATATAATCGCACAACGCTTACGTGAAAATCCGTCGGCTACGGTGACAATTACGGGTTGCAATAGCAATGAAGGTAATGAAAAAAACAATACCGTTTTATCCCAACAAAGAGCAAATGCAGTAAAAGACTATTTTTCAAAGACATGGAATATTGAAGAAAAGCGTCTGATTGTTAAGTATCGTAATTTACCGGAGAAACCTTCAAATAATGATACAGATGACGGTATTGCCGAAAATCGTCGCGTCGAATTAACTTCCGATTCATGGAAAATAATTGAACCGGTTATTCTCAACGATACTATCCGCACATCTAATCCACCGGTAATCAGATTTTATCCAACAGTAAAAACCAATGCAGAAATCAGAGATTGGAAAGTAACGGTAAGCCAAAAGAATACAGAATATAAACAATTCACGGGATCTCTAAATACTCCACAATTTTTGGATTGGAACATCTTGAGCAATAACAGTATTATACCTTCCCTATCCGAACCTCTCTTTTTTACAATTACAGCAGAAAATTCCGATAATGAGACAGCTACAAGCCCAGTGCGTTCCATTCCGTTTGAACAAATGACTGTACAAAGAAAAAGAGCAGAAAACAAATCAGATAAAGAGATAGACCGCTACAGCCTTATTCTGTTTGATTTTGATCGCTCAGAAATCGGCTCTGCCAATAAGCGTATTTTGGAGTATATAAAACCGAGAATTGCTTCTAATGCTACAGTGACAGTAACCGGCTATACCGATAAAATTGGCGATGATCAACACAATAAGGAGCTATCGCTGCAAAGATCACAAAACACCGTAAAAGCAATAGGCAAAGGGAATGCAATTGGTGAAGGTGAAAAAGAAATTTTCGACAACTCTATTCCCGAAGGACGCTTTTACAATCGTACAGTTACTGTTATCGTCGAAACTCCCATTTCAAAATAGTACAAACGGACATCCACAATGAAAACCATTACATCAACGGCATTACGTG
>JAYRWZ010000316.1:0-4124 GCA_041917875.1 Chloroflexota bacterium
CCCATTGTCTTTGTTTCATACCGGGCAATACTAATTGTGCAATTTTTTGATTAATGAGTATATGAGAACTAAATGCTGCTAAAAATTCTTCGGCATTTGCGTGCTCTATTGCACCGGGTGGCGGACCGCCTGTATTATTGACAACGATATCACAAATTCCGCCTTGTTCTATATAATTTCTCACAACAAGCTCCACCAAAACGGGATCTGCATAGTCTGCAACAAGAATCTCATGCACTTGATGACCATTGTTCGCTAATGTCGCTTGTGCCTGCTTTAATTTTTCTGCATTGCGTGCCAATAATACTATATTTGCGCCACATTCGGCAAATAATTGTGCAATAGCCAATCCAATGCCTTGCGTACTGCCGCCGATAAGCGCTGTTTTTCCTTCGAGTGATATATTCATATTATTTTTCAAACCTGTAATTTCTTAATGTATAATGAGTAAGAATTTGCTGAACACCTTTTGTTTTTTTCCCATTGGCATATTCTAATGTAAATTTAATTTCCGATGTTGCCATAGAATGAACGGGAATCCGATAAATTTCGCTCAATTCCATCTTCGTAAATTGATTGATTATTGAAGTGACGGTAGCTGTTTTATCTTTACCTTCACCAAAGGAAATTTCAGCAATCCCCTGACCCGTTGTCGTAAATTGAATGCCATGACATTTCACCCCAAGTGTGTCCACAAAACCCGTAAATCGTGCTAAAGAAGCATAATTAACAAGAGGCACGGGAATACCGTTTTCTATAAGATTTTCTTCGCCACCTACATCCCAAGTATTTTTACCTCTTACGCAAGCTTTACCGATATGAGTAAATAAAATCGGTTGAAAAGCACCACCGGGACTAACTGCCGGCGTGATAGAGTCTATTGCTGCAATATCATAACGCTCTCCTGTGCTGTCCATTTCTACAAATACTTTGCGCCCTGTCCATACACTGTTCATTCTCATCTGATTGCGTATATTGCCCTGCGATTCCTGGGCTGCATAGCCAATCATTTCAATACTGATGAGTGTACGTTTATTCGGTAATTTTTTGAGTATAATATATCGCCAGGTTTCATTTCTTTCTTTTGACAAAGTCGGAAATTCATCATAAACCATGCTATCGCGCGAGTATGCATGATAAATGAGTGTATCACCAAGACGAAAATCATAATAAAAGCAGAATCTTTTATTGGCTATGCTATCGGGTAAATTATCGGAAACCTGTTTTTGAGCAGTACATTGAGCCGTGACAAGTATAAATGCGCAAAAAATAATTATATATGACATATCAATCCTTTTTTTTACATGAATAATGGTAAGAAACATTCATAGAAGCAATCGAAGACTCTTGTTCTTTTACCGCTAAGCCCAAATCAGCTTCCATTTTCATTGTTCCGAGAACCGCCATACCCGTTTTACGTTCTATATAATATTTTCCTTTGACCATGCCCTCGCCTTCAATACTAATATCTATATTCATTTGACGAATATTTTGTTTTATATGAAAATCTTTGCTTTTTACATCAATAATGTAACATGATGTCCCGAGTGTATCAGCTAAGCCAATAAGAGTATATTCGATTAATGATTTTTGACCTTTCAATGCGAAAGAACCCGTACCGACGCCCAATAAACCTTCTGCTTCTTTTTTCCAATGTGCACCAATTTCTATCTCTTTTTCCGGCAATGGGATAAACAATGACGTACTTCCAAGAAAAGCACCTGAAATAATTGATAAAATTTTAGGATTTTCAAGATCTAAAGTAGGTGTTTTTTCTTTGATTATCGAGACGATTGTTCCATTATTTTGTATAGTAATCTCATCAGAGAACAAAGCATTGTTACGAAGAGTCACCACAGTATCCGCTATACCCGCCATAGCCATACCATAGACTTTAGTTTTGGCATAAGAACAAGAACTTTTACCTGAAAATGTTGCATTTCCTTTCGATTGGAACAATATATGTTGATCTGCTTCCGTAATAATTCCGGATACCAGATTCATCTCGGATAATTCCTGAATAAAACTTTGTTGCACACTATAAGAATATGGTTTTTTAACCGAAGGAGCCAATACAATGTTATTCAATGATGTATCAGCAGCATAACTTTGTATTCCCGCTACAATTGAGAAAACAAGTACAGCAAAAAATATTTTTTTCATAATGCATTACAAGGATAATGGATCGGGATGTGCTTCTCGAATTCGTGACAGTATTTTTTTTGCTGCATCAACAATATTTGTTCCCGGACCAAAAATTTCTTTTACGCCATTCTCATAAAGAAAATCATAATCTTTGGGGGGAATGACACCACCGGCAACAACAATAATATCGTCAGCTTGTTGTGAGCGCAATGCTTGAATAAGCAAAGGAATCAATGTTTTATGCCCCGCTGCTTGGCTTGAAACACCCACGACATGCACATCACTATCAATAGCCATAAGCGCAGCTTCTTCGGGAGTTTGGAATAATGGACCTATGTCCACATCAAAACCCAAATCGGCAAAACCCGTTGCAATCACATGCGCACCTCTGTCATGCCCGTCTTGACCTAATTTAGCAACATACATTCGTGGTCTTCTGCCATATTCTTGTGCAAAATTGTCCGTTAGAGCAACAACTTCATCAAATTCGGTATTTTTATAATGCGCACCATAGACCCCGGTCACAGAAACCGAGGTTCCTTCATAGCGTCCAAAAACTTTTGCCATTGCCTCAGAAATTTCTCCTACCGTAGCACGTTCGCGCGCAGCAACAATAGCAGCTTCCAATAGATTTCCCTCGCCTGATGCCGCAATAGTCGCAATATTTTCCAAAGCTGCAATAACAGCATCAGAATTGCGTGATCTTTTTATCTCTTCCAAGCGTTGAATTTGTTGTTCACGAACCGCCGTATTATCAATATCAAGCACTTCTATCGGCGGTTCATTCAGGGGTTGATATTTATTCACACCCACTATTGTTTCTTTTCCCGAATCAATATTTGCTTGCCTTTTCGCAGCCGACTCTTCAATTTTCATTTTCGGGATGCCCTGCTGAATCGCTTTGGTCATTCCGCCCATTTCTTCCACTTCCTGCATCAATTTTCTTGCTTCTACAATGAGCTGATTGGTAAGCGATTCCATATAAAATGAACCCGCTAATGGATCTACCACTTCGGTAATATGCGATTCTTCTGCCAAGATTATTTGCGTATTTCTTGCTATACGAGCAGAAAAATCGGTAGGCAATCCAAGTGCTTCATCAAATGAATTGGTGTGAAGTGATTGAGTACCGCCCAAAACTGCTGCCATTGCTTCGATCGTCGTGCGCACCACATTATTATAGGCATCTTGCGCCGCCAATGACCATCCCGACGTTTGACAATGGGTACGTAAAGCCATAGATTTGGGATTTTTCGGCGAAAATTGCTTTATTGTCTCTGCCCAAAGCACACGTGCAGCTCTCATTTTTGCAATTTCCATAAAGAAATTCATCCCAATGCCCCAAAAAAACGATAATCGAGGTGCAAAATCATCAATATCAAGCCCTTTACGTAATGCAGCTCGTACATATTCTAAGCCATCGGCAATAGTATAAGCAAGCTCTTGCACTGCATTGGCGCCGGCTTCGTGCATGTGATAACCACTGATGGAAATACTATTAAATTTAGGCATATTCTTCGCAGTAAACTCAATAATATCCGACACTATTGTCATACTCGGTGATGGTGGGTAAATATATGTATTACGCACCATAAATTCTTTGAGAATATCATTTTGAATAGTACCTGATAAAGATGAATGGCTGACCCCCTGCTCTTCGCCCGCAACGATAAACATAGCCAATATCGGTATTACAGCACCATTCATTGTCATAGACACCGACATTATGTCTAAGGGAATCTCATGAAATAGTATTTTCATGTCTTCGACAGAATCTATGGCCACGCCCGCTTTACCGACATCACCGACAACGCGCGGATGATCGGAGTCATAGCCGCGATGGGTAGCTAAATCGAATGCAACAGAAAGCCCTTTTTGACCGGCTGCCAAATTACGTTTATAAAAAGCATTACTTTCTTCAGCCGTAGAAAATCCTGCATATTGACGAATTGTCCAAGGACGATTGGTGTACATAGTCG
>JAYRWZ010000317.1:0-8394 GCA_041917875.1 Chloroflexota bacterium
ACACCGCTTCTATGCCCTTAGAATTGCAGCCCGGCACTTGGTTTTATCGTATTCGGTCGGGGTATGCGAATGTGTATTCGGGGTATAGTCCAATAGTGGAGCTGGATGGCGGCACAGGCAATGTCGGGGGGTGATAAACGGTCTATGCACAATAATGAATAGCGGAGAACATAATGCTTATACGTTTTAGTGTCAGTAATTTTTTGTCATTTGATGAAGAAACAGTTTTCGATATGCTGGCATCGAGTTCTGAGGAACACCCCAATCATGTGGGCATGACGGGGAATGTCAGAGTAGTGAAAAATGCAGCAATCTATGGCGCGAATGGCTCGGGCAAATCCAATTTGGTGCTTGCTATACATAAATTTATTGAGATTATAAGACTTGGGAAATTATCCGAGAATATCAATACATATAAATTTAAGCTGAATCCGAAAAATAAAGATTTGCCCGTAAAATTCGAGATGGAATTTAGTATTGGCAATACCATGTATATCTATGGCATTGAATGTAATCATAGAACAATTGAGCATGAATGGCTGATAGACACAACAAGTCCCGATAGCGATGAGCGATTATTGGAAAGGATAACGCTTGGAATTCGCTCTTATGACATAGAATTTTGCAAGAAATGGGATGAAACTCCTGAGCAAAAAAGTATCAATGCAGTTTTGAAGAAAAATTTGTTGCGCGATGATGAATTAATACTACATCATCATGAAACTTTGCGTATTGATGAATTAAGTGAAATATACGAATATTTATCAAAAAATATAGTTATTGTCAAACGAAACTTTAGACCCGGTAGCTATTTTTCATTTCTACGAACAGAAATTGAGATTGAAGCCGCTTCTGCTTTAATCAGAAAATTTGACACGGGTATTTCTTCTATCTATATTGATGAGATTGACCTTGATTCAATTCTTGCAGATTATAAGAGTTTTGTGGAGAAGTACAACATTTCTCTTGGGCAAGAAGAAATAGAAAATGCAAAGAACCTTGCAGAATCTATGTTTAGACCGATTGGTAAAGATTCCGGATTTATTAGAATAAACGACAAAGTAGTATTTAGGAAAATATTTTACAATCACAAAGATGAGGAACGCAATGATATTCCTTTTACTTTTGAGGAAGAATCCGACGGTACTCGTAAAATTTTTGAATTTTTACCATTGTTTTTAGATCAAAGTGTGTATGACGCAGTATATATCATTGATGAAATAGATAATTCACTTCATCCACACTTATGTTATGAATTTGTGAAATTACTTATGTCAGACAGAACAGAAAATTCACACAATACTTTCATAGATTTTACAAAGAGAAAGAAAAATTCGCAAATTATTTTTACTACGCATCAACCAAATTTACTGACCAGAGAACTATTTCGCGATGATGAGATATGGTTTGTTGAAAAAGACAGACATAAAGGTAATACATCATTATATCCTTTATTTGAATTTGATGTGAAAGCAGATTTTAATATAGAGGATGGTTATTTATTGGGTCGTTTTGGAGGCGTACCGCTTATTGATACACATACTTATATGCAATAAGAAACTATGGCAAAGAAACGTAAATATACAAAGGAAGAAGTTAGACCTCAAAGGCGCAGTTATTCGACATTGTGGATATTTCCTGAAGGTTCAAAAAGAGAGGTAGAGTATTTTACATACTTTAAAGATATTTCAAGTCAAATAAAAGTAGTTATAGACAATGATGTAGATAAAGAAAAGAAAGATACGCGCTCTCACTTGGATTGGATAAAGGAAAGATACTCAGAAGTAAGTAAAGATATTGATAGAACCGTAGGCGATAGTGTGTGGTTTGTTATTGATGTAGATAAAAATGACGGCACTAAAATTCATAATTTTCGCAACAGCCTCATAGTCGAAAAAAACACATACGTACTAATAAGCAATCCTTGTTTTGAGGTGTGGTTACTTTACCATTGTAATCATAGTGAACCATATAATACATCTTGCCAAATAATGAAGACTCGTTTACATGAAATTACTAAAGGTAAAAGTCATCCATTAAATTTATTATCCGGCATATATGATGCAATAAAGTTAGCAAAGAGCGAAGACCCCCAACCCGGATATTTTTTCCCGAAACCTGACGCTGCTTGTTATTCAAAAGTTTATGAGCTTATTGAGTATATACAAGAAAAAATCACAGTTGATGAATTCAATAAATTTATAGAATACGGAATTCCTGATAAATTAGACGCTTATAATAGTAATATTACCTCGAGAAAGTCCGGCAATTAAGCATTGGAATGCATAGTTGCCGATGATTGATATTTGGTATTGAGCTTCTCAATTCTTTTTTTGAACTTTTTACGGTTTATAGATATTTGCAGCAATGACTTCAGCTATGCGTAAAGCTTCGGCGGCATCGGTTGCTGTGACGGCAATGTGGCGATCGCCATTGATTGCTTGGATGAAGCTTTTGTGTTCTTCGGCAATGGCATTGACATTTTCGGTTGGCGGTTGTTCAAATATGATGTCTCTTTGGACGGTGCCGCTTTCTATGCTGCCAAGCATTGTAGCGGGTATGCCGTTGAAATCATTGGTTTTGCTTCCCCTTTCAAGTATTCTGTAGGCATCCACAGAACCTTTTGCGAAGTCAATGGAGAAATATCCGTCTTTTTGGAATAGTCTCATTTTGCGCATTGGTTGTGCGGAGATGCGTGAGGCGGTGATGTTGGCAACGCAACCGTTCATGAATTTGAGCCGTGCATTGGCGATGTCTGCTGTTTCAGTGAGCACTGCTACTCCACTTGCTTCGACGCTGACAATGGGTGATTTGACTAATGAAAGTGCAATGTCAATGTCGTGAATCATGAGGTCGTGGACGACGGAGACATCTGTGGCGCGTGGTTTGAATTGTGCAAGGCGATGCGCTTCGATGAACATGGGGTTGATGTGGTATGGGTGGAGCGCTGTGAGTGCGGGGTTGAATCGCTCAACATGCCCTACTTGAACAACAACATTGTTGTCTTGGGCAGCAAGTATTATTTCTTCGGCTTCTGCGAATGTTGTGGTGATAGGTTTTTCGATGAAGCAATGTTTTTGAGCATTGATGGCTTTGATTGCAAGGGGGTGATGGACGGAAGTTGGCGCCGCGATGATGATAGCATCGGCATTGTTGAGTAATTCGTCCGTGGTTTGGAAGGCATGAGTGCCGTGGCTTTGGGCAATGGTTTGGGCGCGCTCTAAGTCTGTGTCATAGATTCCGGCAAAGTGTATGTCGGTGTTTTGTGCAATAAGTTTTGCGTGAATTGCGCCAAGATGACCTGTTCCGATGATTGCGATAGCGATTTTTTTCATAGCGAAGTAAAGTAATTGTTGTTGGTTAAAGAGAACGTGTTGTCCGCTGAACGGCTTTTTCTTTTGATTATAGTTGTCTGAAATTACGAAATGTACGCGAAATGTGATTGTGTGGGATGGTTTGGTTTAATCGAGCCATCCTTTTCTTTTGAAATAAATGAGCATGCCACCGGCGATGGTGACAATGACTCCCCATACGGCATGGTAACCATAGTGCCAATCGAGTTCGGGTAAGTAATGGAAGTTCATGCCGTAAATGCTTGATATAAATGTCAAGGGTAAGAAAATGGTAGAGATAACGGTAAGGACTTTCATGACTTGGTTCATTCTATTGGAATTGACGGAGAGATATGCTTCCAATAGCCCTGCGATATGTTCGCGGTATGAGTCCACGAGGTCGGCAATGCGCACGAGATGGTCATAGACATTGCGGTAATATATCATTTCTTGCGTAGAGATAAGCGGAAATTCGCCCCGAGAGAGTCGGTTGAGAATCTCTCGTTGGTATGTGGTGATGCGCCTTAGTCGTACAATCCCCTTTTTTAATTCGAGGATGCGTGAGAGCATTTGGACTTGGTATGCTTCGAAGATATTGCTTTCTAATTCATCAATTCGATGGTCGAAATAGTCAATAACGGGAGTGTAATTGTCCACGACTTCATCAATGATAAGGTGGAAGAGATAATCGGGTCCTCTGCCGAGGGTTTGATTGTTTTTGAGGCATAAATTGCGAGCATATCGAATGGCATCGGAGGTTTCGTAATGGTGAGTGACAAGGAAGTTTTTTCCGAGAAATGCATTGAGCTGCCTTGTGGGGAATAGAACGGCTACGTAATGCTGCCCCTCATCGTCATCATCATCGTCAAATTTTTCAACGGGTCTGTCCACGGGGTTGAAAATAACATAGATATAGTCGTGATAGTCTTCGACTTTAGGATAATGGTCACCGGTTTTTGGTTCTACTCTTTCTCTTTGGCAATCTTCGACGGCAAGGTGATGGAAGAGAAAAAAGTGAACAAGCAAAGTTTCTTCTTCTTCTTCTGTGGGGTTTTCAAGATCTACCCATATAGTCATTGCGTGGAAATCGGGGTTTGTGGCACGGAGTACGAACAAATCTTGTATGGAGAGATGTCTCATTTTTCCATTATGATATGCCAAGATTGTGGTCATAGTGTTTTCCTTTTGAAAAATCAGTTAATGGCATTGTCGGGTAAGAATCGTCGTATTCCGGCAAATCCGTTGGCGAGGTATGGGTCATTTAATGGTTGAACAATCACCCCTTTTGATGATGAAGCGTGGAGTAATTTGTTGTCACCGACATATAATCCCACATGGTTGATGTTTCCTGATTTGTTGCGGAAGAAAATTAAGTCACCGACGGTTGCTTCATCGGGTTCAATATGTTTTCCGAAAGAAAATTGTTGCGAAGAAGTTCTCGGAAGTGCGATACCGATGTCTTGAAAAATGGTGACGATGAGCCCCGAACAGTCCATACAATTTGCTGTACCGCCATAGCAATAGGGTACGCCAAGTCTTTTTTTTGCTGCAGCGATGACTTTTTTTTGCAAGGGTGAAATGGCATTTGCATTGGGCAAGTCCACCCCGCGCCGCGCCGGAGCCGAAGAACATCCGATCCACACCACCACAAGTGCGGAGCAAAGTATTGCCGAGAATATGATGCGCAATGAGTTCATATCAGTATAGAATGATAGTTTTCATGCTGCTATGACCACAGTTTTTATGCCAATGCCAGCCAATTACCGCACAGTTACAAATCTCCAAACGGTTTTTATTGGTTGCCCTAACCTTACAGTCGGTGCCGGAGGCATACAAACGCAGACTTGCCTTTTGTCGAAGGGGTTAGTGAAACAGAGAGCTGCTTCGGGGCAAAAATCCGCAATTTTTTCTTGTTTTCGGATGAGTTCTTTAGTGGATTTATCTTTAGGATTGACAATAGTTACGGACTGAATTGCCCCATCATTATAGACAATGGTATAATCGGTTTTCGTTTGGGGGTCAGTGATGGTGGTGGTTCCATTTTGCAAGACAGCCCCTACCATGACAGGAATGGCAGTTTTGTTAGGTTTAGCTTTTTTGGTATTATCTTTTGCTAAAACGTGATGTGAGTTTAGAGCAAAGAACAAAGCAATAGCAATAAAAAAATTCATGAGTACTCCTTTAAGAAATTTTGATGAGCCGAGCGGCAAAAGCACCGTCGGTATTATGTACGTGAGGAAAAGTTTGCATAAAACCATCTTTGCAGACATTTTGCGGAAGATAGTTAGCAGCGTCATCGAGTTGGAAATTGGGATTTTCAGCAAGGAATTTTTCTATTCTCATGGAATTTTCTTCTGGTTCGATGCTGCAAGTGCTGTAAAGCATTACTCCCCCCTTTTTAACCAATTTTGCAGCATTGGAAAGAATGGCATCTTGGGTTTTGGTCAGTTGCTCAATGTCCTTGAGCTCTCTTCTCCATTTTATTTCGGGCTTTTTTGCCAAAGTACCGAAGCCGCTGCAGGGTACGTCGGTGAGCACAATGTCTGCTTGTTGTTCATGCGAGAAAGTGATGGCATCACCGACAGCAGTTTTGATAATATCTATTCCCAAACGTTTGGCATCATTTTCGACAAAACGTAGTTTTTGCTCGTATTTATCTAAAGCAAGAATTGAACCCTTGTTATTCATCATTTCTGCAAGCACAAAAGATTTACCCCCGGGAGCAGCACACACATCGAAGACAGTATTGCCGGGTTTGGCTTGCGCTAATCGGGCAGCCATGGTTGCACTTGTGTCTTGAATGGAAACCATCCCTTTTGTGAAAAGCTCGGTGCCGACAATATCGCGTAAAGAACTGACTTCGAAGCTTTCCTCAACAAGAGCGGATTGCTGCCGGGGAATATCATGGGCAGTGAGCCAGTCATTGACAAAGTCAGCTTCAGCAACTAAGCGATTTGTTCGGACAGTAAGCACCGGTCTTTGCACATTGGCTTTGAGTAACTCTTCGGTTTGTTTATCTCCGAACCTTTCTGCCCAACGCTTTACAATCCATCTGGGGTGGGAATACATCACGGAATAATACCAATGGATGTCGTCTTCTTTGCGAGGATAGCGAATTGCATTGATATTTCGCAAGACATTGCGCAGCACTCCGTTGACAATACCGGCAGATTTTTCTCCTTTGATGCGCTTGATCACTTCCACCGATTCATTGATTGCGGCGGAATGCGGAATCTTGCTAAGAAACAACACTTGATACAGGGCAACACGCATTGCATTTTTGACGGGTGTCAGACATTTTTCGAACTCACCATGATAAAAACCGGTGAGAATCCAATCTAATTTAGCTTGCCAGCGCATCACGCCGTTCACAAGTTCAGTGAGTAGTGCTTTGTCTTGCGGATTGAGTCCACCAAGCCGGAACTCAGCGTCAAGTAATTTATCAATATAGGAATCGCTGCGTTCAAATCGGCTTAATATACGAATGGCTGCGCCGCGAGCACCTTGATAAAGTGCTTCGCCTTGTTTTATAGCCATAGCGGTAGGTGCTTCGGTTTGAGTCATATAATAACAAAAAAATAAAGAACAATAGTATATAATATCGTAAGAAGATGCAGTAAAGTGTAAAAAATTGTAAGGAATTTTTATTCTTCGCCGGACTCCAATTCCAATAATGGAACGGTTTGTAAAGCACCTCCGATAATACCGTGAATATCACCGAACATACCTGTGGTGTTTATCATAATTCTTTCAATACTTTTTTCACGCTGTGCCCATAATTTGTGCATAGCAATCTTTTCTTTGTCAAGTTCGGTTCTCATGGATGAGAAAGTTTCTGCAATTGCCTGAATTTTTTGTCGGAACTCCTCGCCCGATAAATAAGCATATACCATTTCCATTTTTTCGTTTTTTCCCTCATTTGCCGATTTTGTACGAGCCACATCCAATAAACCTTGGCGCAATGCCATAGCTAAACCAATAGCGGAAGGAAAATCCGTCACCCATACGCCATCAACATATCCGATACGATCAATACCCTTTGGCAAAACCGAACTGACTATGATTGCTATATTTGCTTTAACGGAGCGCATATCTTCTTTTAATTTATCAACCCATTCATTGCTCCATGCCTTTGTGCGCTTAGATTCCCAGATAATTTTTCCGCATTCTATGCCAAATTGTGTATTGACTGTTTGAATTATATCAGCTCCGCGAACTCCTTTGGGAACATCGGCAATAAGGTCAAAACGAAAATTTGATGATAAAATATTGGATAACTCAATTTCCGCTACCTCACCTTGCAACTGTTGTGAACCTTGCTGACTTTTCCTTTGCAAATCCTCAATTAGTTTTTGCATATCTTCAATTTTTTTATCCTTCTCGGCATCTTTTAATTTAGTTTGCTCTTCACGAATTCGAACTTGTTCCTGCGCTTGAGCATATATTTTTTCCTGCATTGCATTGCGTTCATCCATCAATTTTTTTCATTTTCGATATGTAATCTGTCTTTTTCTTCTTGCCATTCTCTTTGTTTTTTGAGAAACAACAACTCCTTTTCGTTTATATCTTGAAGTTTAGTGTTTTTTTCTTGCAATTCTTGTTCTTTAGCTTTGAGTAAATGTTCAAATTGTTCTAAAGCTTTTTTTTCGGCAACAGCACGCAACTCATCATTACGTTTTTTTTGTTCTTGCTCATAATGTGCATGTATTTTTCGCATTTCTTCATCAAAAGAACGTTGTTTTTGCAGATAATCATCTTCAAGTTTTTTCTTTTCTGTTCTGTACTTATCGCCAAACTCGGCACGGATTTCTTTGCGCACTTCTTCTTGCATGGCATCTGTCAAATCGGTACCGCATTTGGGACATTTCAAAACACTGTTCATAGCTATTTCTCCTTACAAATAATGGCGAATATACTAAACCAAGTGTTCATCTAAGTCAATGACATCGTATTTTTGCAAAAACAAACTAAACCACGATGCCTTCCATAAAAACTGATGCGCCTGCTAATGTCCGTGAGGGCGAACAACTTGACGTAGCCAAACTAAACGCTTATTTTAGTG
>JAYRWZ010000318.1:0-4441 GCA_041917875.1 Chloroflexota bacterium
CGAATATATTTCCGTCCAATTATCTTGATCGGCATCGGGAGTGATAGCCACCCTATAGCTTGTGGCATTGTCCACCGCATTCCATGATAAAATGCCATTGAGCAATACCAAATTGGTGACGGGTTCGGGTGGTGTGGTGCCGCCGCCTTCGCCCATTTGATCTTTCAAGGCAAAGCCAATCTGATTCAATCGGGGGTCATTGTCACCCCAAGCCATCACCGCATACGAATACAGTGCTTTGAGCATTTTGCTGTCATTATTCCACAGATCGGCATAGAGCCGGTTGGCATCGGTGACATCTTCTTGTTCAAGGGCACGGTTATTATAGGCGGTGCGTGCTTCCGCCACTGCTGTTTCCAAACGAGTGACCAAAGCGGGCGGAAAAACGGGAGTGTCGCCATCGGCAATCATTCGCGCATGAGCACTCAGCACTTTATCCACTTTTTCAATGCGTGCATCCTGAGTGCGCGGCATGGGTTCATCGAAAGCAAATTTTTCTATGCGAAACATAGCATCGGCATAGAGTTCATAGGCAAAAAGCCGCGCCACCTGATATTCACTTTCCATAAAACTTAGACGCTCGGCAAGAAATGTGCTGGCTTCTTGCACCTCATTGGTTTCCAAAGCCATTCT
Organism: Chloroflexota bacterium; assembly: GCA_041917875.1. Taxonomy (GTDB): domain Bacteria; phylum Bacteroidota; class Ignavibacteria; order Kapaibacteriales; family UBA961; genus UBA2353. Next base: position 634 of record JAYRWZ010000318.1, read on the forward strand.
TTGTCTGCTTTCCAAAAAAGCAGTATTGCAATTTGCGCCCCAAGTAGTGATGGCTGCCGGAATGCCAAGTGCTACGGCATGGGTGGCAAGATTGCTCTCTATCATAAGAAGGCGAGTGCCACGAATTGTTACGGTATCACGTGTGAAACCATTGGAGTAAAACATACTCTTCTCCTCTAAGGTAATGATGTAAATGTATAAAATTTGAATAATGGAAGGTAATGCGTCGCAAACGAACCCGTCCGAGCCGCTGCTTCGCCCGATAGTAGTGATGCAATGTGTGATTGAGCCGAAAACGAACCCGATTGAGCCGAAAACGAACCCGATTGAGCCAAAAACGAACCCGATTGAGCCGAAAATGAACCCGATTGAGCCAAAAACGAACCCGATTGAGCCAAAAACGAACCCTCTCGATGAGTTGACGACCCCTCTTGATGAGTTGACGACCCCTCTCGATGGGTTGACGACCCCTCTCGATGAGCATCGAGACCCCTCGTAGTCGCGTCGAGACCCCTCGTAGTCGCGTCGAGACCCCTCGTAATCGCATCGAGACCCCTCGTAATCGCATCGAGACCCCGCGTAATCGCATCGAGACCCCTCGTAGTCGCGTCGAGACCCCTCGTAGTCGCATCGAGACCCCTCGTAATCGCATCGAGACCCCTCGTAATCGCATCGAGACCCCTCGTAATCGCATCGAAATTCCTCGTTTTTTGCTCGATGCTGCTGCTCAAAGGCACAAGAGATGCAAGCCATTGAGCCTGAATCATGGTTAGGAAAGTGCTTCGGGCGGTGCGCGAAGCGATGGGCAGAACAGAGCCATAATGCCTCCGTGAAAATAGTGGAACAGTGCCGATTGCTTCGGCGATGTATGGTAATTGTGCGGTCATAATCAGATGGATACAATGATGAACGTAATCGTAACTGCGTTTGTATTGTCGGAAAGAATGGGCAGGAAATCTCCCGCCCCACTCTCAATCTCTATAATCGTGTTCGGACACTATGGTATATTTTTTATCCGCTGCACTTACACAAATGGCATAACACCCTCCACAAGACATAGATGAATGAACACCATCCCGCCAGGAAGAACACAATGCGTCGTATGGTTCTGAACATTTCACCAACATTATTGGTGGTCGGTGTTGGCTGTGTGCTTTGTGGTTTATAATATTTGGTAATGGGAGCTTTGGATTTGAAGAACATCCAACCGAATAAGCGCAAAGCCGTATATATAAGCCAACGCGTAAGCGGATCAACATCGGAGTTGAGCATTATTTCGCGCATGATTTTGTCGGCATCTTTGCGGCTATAATCCCCTTCTTTATAAAGATAATCATGGACAATGGCGGCTTTTCCATACCGTTCCCATGGCGGAAATACAGACCAGATATACCGTGGTGTGGAAGCCAAATCTGTGACAAAATCAGGAGGCACCGAAATAGTAAAGCCACTGCCGGTTTTGTATAAATCATAATCAAATTGTTTGAGCAATACCCATTGTTTTCCATCATCAAGGGGGCCTATATGCAGAGCAGAAATCTGCTTATGAAATTGAGCTGCGATTGTTGGGTTTTGTATCATAATATTGTTTTGGAAAAGTGAAAGAGAATTTATAGGGTGTAAACAAATACACCCCATACATGAGATAATTCGTTTTTTTTTACTGAGCATCAAGATATAAGGTAATATCATAATTTGCACCTGAACCGTTAAGATTTACTTTTTGGGATACATAATTATTACCAATAGAAGTTAATATCAATGTATTTCCGAATTCATCTTGTAATGATGGTGTGCCTTGATTATCAAAAGTCAGTACAAGAGAACCTATAGTATCATCTTGTAATGCGGTTTTCAAATCAAGCGTTTTACTCAACCAATCAATACCATTGCTCACTGATTTTGCTGTTTCACTCTGAAATAATCCAATCGCTGTTTGAACAAAATTTATAATATCGGCAAGAGACTGATTATCCTCTTCACAGACTCGAATTATAGTTGAACCAACAACCGCAGAATTGAAATTACCTATGACAATTGATTTGTTTTCGCCTTTAAGAAAGTAAAAAGTGTCATCATCATTCGTTCCGTCCTTTGAACCTGCACGAGGAAATCGGGTAAAATTAGTTTCTGTTCCTTGTTTGTTCATAGCACCAATAAGAAAATATACCTCATCGGATTTATTAAAATCGAAGAGCGGTGTCGGAAATATATCGGTTGTTTTATTACAAGCGATATCAAGTGTTAGTTTGTAGTTTGTCATAAAAATGAAAAAAAATGTTAAAAAAATATAGTAGCTTTATCTGCCTCTAAAAATTTTCGGCGCATTTGGTAGTAATGCTAAATCAAGTTCAAGTTTAGTTTTAGTTCCATCTTCTTCATGCACCTCAACCCCAACAGTAAATGCACCCCAAGCATAACGTTGTAATTTTGCAACACCATCACGAACCTTCACTTTGGTAACCGATGGTGAAAATGAGTCGTGCAAATGGAATGTAACTTCCTCCGGCATAGGTTTTTGTTGATTCGTAGAACGAACAAATAATTCCACATTAAACCAATCTCTGTCACCGGGCAAAGATTTTACCGTCGCATCAAGTAAGCGATCATTATCAGCACTTTTTTCACCCCATCTTCCTTTTTGCGGGTCATCATCGAATGATGTGACTTTTACGATATTACGTTTGCTTTTTATATCTTTTTTAGCAGTTTCATTCGGCTTAACTGCTTCTATGATATATGCTTCACCGGAACTGTCAGATGACTCTCTCATGTCTTTGCCACCAACTAAACCGCTGTTTTTAATGACATCTTTTATTAGATGCAATTCGTTTTGTAATTGAATTTCATTATTCCCAACTTTCAATGAGGTAACTCTGTCAATCAATGAAGGAAGTTTATATAGCATACTACAAGCAATTGCAAGCAACAAATAGATTGTTGGTGTATCTGCAAAACTCTGCGAAGGCTCACATAAAGATTGATTAAATTTCAATATCGCACCGATAATACACAACAATGTCAGTAATGGTGAGATTATCATTAAGTATTTTCCAAATATCTGATCTGATTTCTCCTGTAAATTTTCAGTTTTTGAATATACATTCATACTAATTTCCTTTCTCTTAAATAATCTTCGCAATTTCGAAATGCATACCGTCGAGGCGGCTTTTAAAATGCCCACCCCAATAAAAGCCATATTCATTTGCTAAGGGAACTAATTCCCGTACGCTGCCATTTTTTCCTATAAATGGCGGAATAATGCCGAGTCCATTCCATGCTACATTGATGTCGAAGGCAGTGCCCCAAGCATGTGCGCTCAGCGATGTTGTGCTGCCGCGAGCAAAACGCGGATTCCATGAGCCGCCATAAGTTTTTACTAAGGGCAATAATCCCGCTTTTTCCCATGCAGCCCAGAGTGCAAGTAATTGCGGCATGGCATCTTTGTGAAAGGGGATTTTTCCGCTGGCGGGCGCACCCGTAATGCCGATAAGTTGCGGCACCACCACACGGACAATATGCTGTTTGTCCCAATTATTGGTAATTAGTATTGCTTCGGGGTTTTGTTTTGTTGGCGCGGCTTTGTATTGAATTGTTCCAAAAAGGGCATGGCGTTGCGCAGCATTTAATGGAGAAAATGCAGGGCGTGGTGGAAAATCGGGCTTCAATATCGGATCATCGGATGGATATTTCACCACACCAAATCCGAGTGACATGGCAATGCCTATTGTTTTATTGCCAACAATGCCATCAGCACTTAACTGATGTTTTTTTTGAAATGCTTTCGATGCTTTTTCGGTAGCTTCAC
>JAYRWZ010000319.1:0-1967 GCA_041917875.1 Chloroflexota bacterium
CATGATCGGGTAATCGCTCGGCAAGCTCAAAATGAGCACTTTCCCCCTGGAAACGATGCTTAACTAGAATCGCACAACGTGTTAATAAATCTAGGGTTGAGTAAACTGTTGCTCGAGATACCCTATCACCTTGCGTATTCATGTACACATACAGTTCATCCGCACTGATATGTTTGTCCAATTCAGCAATCCGCTCTAAGACTTTGTAGCGTTCTTGCGTGTTTCGGTAATTTTTGCGCTTCAAGAAGTCCGTAAATTGCTTCTTTAGTTCAACTAAATCTACAGGTTTTTCGCTTACCATTATGATGCTTCAGTTTACAGAATAAAGTGAATTTAGATGCGAATATACTAAACTTTTGAAACGGAGTTTATCATTTAGGTAATGGAAAATCTAAATCAAAACACCATATTCAATGCAAGCCCTTTAGGGCTTTTCCAAAACATCACAGTCAAGGATACGTCAAATCTTTCGGCATTGCGTAGTTTTGCGGCTCATTTTATCAAACAACTTACTTGAGAAAGAAAACAGATGAGAAATTGGAACGTGGAAGATGCAATCGAAATGTACAACATTCGCGGATGGGGCATCAACTACTTTGCCGTCAATAAAAAAGGTAACATGGTTGCACAACCACGTAAAGACAAAGGACCGGCTATTGATTTGAAAGAACTGATTGATGAGCTGATATTGCGCGACGTGGCAATGCCAGTGCTGTTGCGTTTCCCCGATATTCTTGATGATAGAATCGAGAAAATTGCCGGATGTTTTGAAACGGCAGCGCAAGAATACGGCTATAACGGTAAGTACTTCAATGTCTATCCGATCAAAGTTAATCAACAAAGACCGGTAGTCGAAGAAATAGTTCGTTATGGCAAGAAGTTCCCGATTGGTCTTGAAGCCGGTTCAAAACCTGAATTGCATGTCGTGCTCGCCATGATGGACAATCCTAATGCAATAGTTATATGTAACGGCTACAAGGACGAAGAGTTTATTGAACTTGCACTACTCGCACAAAAGATGGGCAAAAAGGTATATATAGTCGTCGAAAAACTCAATGAGTTACGTATAATCAAATCTGTGGCGGAACGCGTAAATGTGAAACCCAATGTTGGAATCAGAATAAAATTATCGGCTTCAGGAAGTGGTAAATGGGAAGAATCGGGCGGAGATCAAAGTAAATTCGGGTTAAATGCATCAGAATTACTTGAAGCACTAAACTATGCCGAAGAAAATGGTTTACAAGACAGCATAAAATTGATCCACTTTCATTTAGGAAGCCAGATTACTAATATCAGAAAAATAAAATCGGGATTAAAAGAAGTTGCTCAATTTTATGTACAATTACGAAAAATGAATTTTAATATAGAATTTGTTGATATTGGTGGTGGTCTCGGCGTGGATTATGACGGAACACGTTCGCCAAATAACAACAGCATAAACTACTCAATTCAAGAATATGCAAATGACGCCCTTTATACTCTCAAAGACGCATCAGACAAAAACAATTTACCCCACCCGAATATTATTACAGAATCCGGACGGGCTTTGACGGCTCATCACTCCGTACTTATTTTTGACGTGCTTGAAACGACCTCCATGCCCACATGGAATATGTCAAAAGATTCAATCTCCGATGATGACCATGAAACTGTTAGAGAATTATATGCCGTACTGGAAAAATTAAGCAGCCGCACAATGCATGAATCGTGGCACGATGCTATTCAAATACGCGAAGAAGCTCTTGATTTATTTTCATTGGGATTGCTTGATCTGAAAACGCGTGCACTCGTGGAAAGATTATTCTGGGCAATTGCAACACAAGTCCACAAAATGAGTCAAGAAGTCAAACATTCAAGCTATGAATTACAGAAATTACCACAGATGTTGGCTGATAAATATTTTTGTAATTTTTCATTATTCCAGTCTTTGCCTGACAATTGGGCAATTGATCAGCTCTTCCCTATCG
>JAYRWZ010000320.1:0-5101 GCA_041917875.1 Chloroflexota bacterium
ATGAAAATTATGATATTTTGCATCTGCGGTAATCAACACCTCAGCCCCTTGTTTTATTGCATAATCAAGGAAATCATAGCCGCTGCCTGCAACAATAGCCGCTTTGGAAATCAATTGATTGATATCAGATGCTGCATAACGTACTCGTGATTGTACATGATGTGCGACCAATTTAGCAGCATCTGCGACGCTTTTCGGCTCATTCCATTTTCCTATGACACCCATTCCTCTTTCCGTATGATATGGATTAGACTGCAAAAACATACACTCACGAAGTCCTAACATTTGTGCCAAAATCATATTAGTACCGCGCGGATGTGTGTCAAGATTCGTATGAACGACAATAACAGCTATTCCGGCTGCAATCAAGTTAGTTATAACACGTCCAACACGGCGGTCAGAATTTATTGTCTGAAGAGGAAAAAAAATAAGCGGATGAAATGTGACTATACAATCAAATCCACCGCTACATGCCTCGGCTGCAACCTCATCGGTAATTTCATAGGCAATAAGACAGCGAGTCACTTCCTTTTTGCCACTATCAAGTTGCAATCCAACCTTGTCATACTCGATGGCTGAATTCAAAGGAAATATTGACTCCACTTTACGGAGAAAATGTTGCAGTTCCATGTAGTGTTTGCTAATTTTACAACACAAATTTAAGGAAGTTGGTGTGTGCAGCAATCCATTTTACTCTTTGCACACACGATTCTATAAAAATTACTCATGATAACACCTTCACTTATGCACTACATTTTGAGGAAAGCAGGAATGCTCCTGCCCGTAATTTTGACTACTCTTTTGTTTTCTAACAGTAGTATTTACGGACAATTACCGGGTTTACCTCCCGCTGACCCATCCGATACCACGATGATTTTTTCAAGCCCGCGACCTTTGATTTCCGACACTAATATCTTCCGCGCCAGAAAACAGGGCTTTGCCGGTGAATTGTACTTATCTACTCACGGTTTCGGTTTTGGATTTGGCTATCAGTGGGCATTAAGCGAACAAATGGTTGTTTCCATCACTCTTGCCGGCTCCGGTGCACGCAACACCGATGAGTTTGAAGTCTTTGATCGCACGGGCATATATGTACCTAACAAAGTGAACCGTTTGATTATGTTTCCTTTACTCATCGGCACGCGGTATCGATTGTTCAAAGACGATATTACCGAAAGCTTGCGCCCTCATATCTCGGCTGCTTTAGGAGCAACATTTATCATGGAAGGTCCTTATCAAGGGCATGAACAAAACTTCTTCGGCTCGCTGCCCGATGCTCGTTGGTACACGCGTCCCGGTGGTTACCTCGGGATTGGAGCCAATATAGGAAATTTTGGAGGGGGCAGTGCTTTGGGAGTAGAAATACGCTATTATTCTATACCTTTCGGCGGTAAGGGACTTGAAAGCATCAAGGATCTGCCCATCGATAATTTTGGAGGTATATTCCTCTGTCTGAATTTTGGTGTTATAAACTGATACGGAATTGTCGGAGATATCTTGGATGCCGTTCACAATTTTTTCTATATGATTCTATTTTCATTTCCTCATTCATCACACTTTAAGCAATGTTCAAGCATCGAGACAAATGTCACATAGGAACAAATAGCGTAACGCTCATTACATTGTTGTTTATACCTTGAAAATTGGGTTTCAACATAGTGGAATTACGTCCATAGACTATACGTACTCCAAACATACTGACACCAATTTCGGGACGGAAACGCAAACCCCACGTAGAAAAGTCTGTATAATAGATGACACTTCCGCCAAACGAAATAAACATATTGATTGTATAAGCGGCTTTCAAACCCAATAATGGACTTTCATTAGCTGCCGAACTTCCTAATTCCAAACCCAGCCCGAGTCCGCCATACCCTTTTATTGATTTTGACTCAACCCACTCTATTTTTCGTCCGAACAAATAGCCGGCTTCCACTAATGTTTTGTCCCAATTTTGTATTCCAACAACAAACCCTTGTGTATTTTTTTCCTCGGCTTTTACTTGTATATAAGCCAAAAAAAAGAAAAGGATTGTCATAATTAAGCAATATGAAATGATTTTTTTTGTCACATTACAACATTATTACAATTATCAAATACTCGAACGTAATTGTTGTAAAAGATGATTTTTTTCTTTGGTTAAACTCGTTATGGCTTTTAATCTTTCAATATCGGATTCACCCCAATTATCGGAAATGGTGTTTTTAATTTCACTCACTTGTTTATCAATGTTTTTAATACGCAAACGGAACAAACAATCTGTCATAGTTTTCTTTTGATTTTCATTTGGAATTTCTACCTCAAAATTTTTCCAATTTATGCTTGGTGCATCACGTTTCATTATAATGCCAGCCAAAAAATCACGCATTGCATCATCGGTGTTTTCATGTTCAACCAATGCAGCATACATATCCGATACATTCGAGTTCATGGCTTCAATCGCCCTAAACAACAGAGTTTTGCCGAATGATGTTATCATGGTATCGGGGCTTACCTCCAATGTTTGTGTCATGAATCTCAGCACTTTCGGATTCGTTAATATCAGACGCAACAGTTCTTTTTCCTCAGCCGCAATTTCTTTGAGCGGCGGCATTGAGTCCGTAACTGTCGGCTGTGCTTGATTCTCTTGTACAACTTGTTGATATGGCACAAACCGTTGCTCGCGCGGCATCCGGTTACGCTTTTTCATACGCACTTCGTACTCTTCATACATACGACGCAACTGCATTTCGCTTAATCGCAATGAATCCCATAGTTGTTGTAAAAGCAAATCATGCTGCATCGTATCGGGAATACGCACTATGAGTTCAATAAGATCGCGAATTGCTTGTGCTAATCGAGGAGGATCCGTCAGCACGCCTTCCGAACGCAGAGTATTCAAACGAAATTCCAAAAAAGATTGTGCTGAGAGCATTGTTGATCTGAAGGCATCAGCCCCACGATTGCGAATAAAACTATCGGGATCTTCGCCTGTGGGAAATTGCATAATCTTCACATTAAATCCTTCTTCCAATGCAAGTTCCAGACCACGAATTGTGGCTGTTTGCCCTGCGCCGTCACCATCGTATGCTATAAACACATTTTTCGTAAATCGGCTCAAGAGCTGTAACTGTTCGCGTGTCAGCGCCGTGCCACTTGATGCTATTGTGTGAGTAAACCCAAATTGATGTAGGGTAATCGTATCGGCATAGCCCTCAGTCATGATAGCTGCATCGTGGTTTCTGATAGCGTTCTTTGCTTGATACAATCCATACAAAACACGACTTTTACTATACAGAGCTGTTTCGGGTGAATTTATATACTTTGCTTGACCTTTTTCACTTGTTAATTGCCGGGCACCGAATCCGATTGTACGCCCCGCCACATCATGTATGGGAAACATCAATCTATTGCGGAATCGGTCATACACCGCACCGTCCTCTTTGCGGATTATAAGTCCTGCTTCTTCGAGTGTTTCCTCTTTATACCCTTTTTTTATGAAAGATTCATACAAAAATTTCCATGTATCCGGCGAAAACCCAAGGGAAAACTGTTGTACTGTCTGTTGTGAAAATCCGCGTGCAGTGATATAGTTTTGCGCCACAGATGCCTCACGACTTTTCAGCATCTCGGCATAAAGGTACTGTGCTTCTATCATTATCGCTCGAAGTGTTTCCATTTTATTCTGAAAGTCACTGTCGGGTTGCTCATGTTCTTCGGGCAGCACAATGCCCGCACGACTTGCCAATTGCTTTACGGCTTCAATAAACGGTAACTTGTAATACTCCATCATATACGTAATCACATTACCGCCTTTGCCACAAGAAAAACACTTAAAAATCCCCATCTGAGGATTGACATTCATAGAGGGATGCTTATCAGCATGGAACGGACACAGACCCACAAACGATTTGCCTTGAGGGCGTAAACGCACTGTTTCTCCAATAATTTCGACTATATCGGAGCGATTTCGAACTTCTTCAATCTGTGTTTCTTGCAACTTCATAGGTACGATGATTATAATGACGTAACAAATATACTGACTCTATCACGCTCATAACATTGTAACGTGATTTGAATGAAAAACGGAACGCACAAAACGTTTTGCTGCACAACACAATTCAAGACTCTGTATGGCTTACCAACAATGAAACGATTCCCATGAATTGTGTGTGTGTCAACTCCTCACACATCAGGAAAATCAACAAGGAGAATCCCTTCAATCATTGTAATCATGGTGTAGCTTGAGTACAGAAATAAGCAGAACAACAGCTTTTTAAAGCGACTCACATACTGCGTAGCAATGCAACAACTCAATATTTTCGTCATGATTGCTTAATTTGCGTATAAATTTTTGATAATAGTTACAAAGTAAACGGAGAAAAAGAGTAAAATGGATTTATTTCAGAAGTGTGTTGAGTTCACCAAAGCCGATGAAGTGAAAGCTGCGGGTTTGTATCCTTATTTCAGAGCAATCGAAGAAAATGAAGGACCTGTTGTTAGCATTGAGGGGCGAAAAGTTATCATGGCAGGTTCTAATAATTATCTCGGTCTTACTGCTCATCCCAAAGTGCGTCAGGCAGCAATAGATGCAATCAATCGTTATGGCACAGGGTGCTCCGGTTCACGTTATTTGACCGGTACCATAGATTTACACAATGAACTTGAAGCAAGACTTGCAAAATTTTTAGGATATGAATCAATATTATTATTTTCAACGGGTTATCAAACAGCCTTAGGAGCAATATCAGGTCTTGTCAGCAAAGGCGATTATGTCGTATCTGATAAAGAGAATCATGCCTGTATCATCAACGGTGCTATGTTGGCAAAAGGCGGATTTGCAGAATTTGTACGCTATAAGCACAATGATATGGCAGACTTAGAAAAAACATTGCAACGTATTCCTGACAATGCCGGTAAGCTTGTTGTGACCGATGGCGTATTTTCCGTTTCCGGAGAGTTAGTCCATCTTCCTGAACTACTTGAAATTTCACATAAATACGGCGCCCGTGTTCTCGTGGATGACGCTCATGCCACGGGCGTTGTCGGTGTTGGTGGTCGCGGCACTGCCAGTCATTTTGGCGTAGTTGATAAAACCGATATGACAATGGGAACATTTTCC
>JAYRWZ010000321.1:0-6687 GCA_041917875.1 Chloroflexota bacterium
ATTACTTTGAAGTATTTGATTATTTTGCGGCGATACCGTTGGTAAAGTATAGACAATATTTTGTGGCATATTTCCCGCTTTAAATCCGGTATAATGGTTTCCCATTCCATTTTCTTGCAATCGTAATTCACCTGTATTATTGCCACTTTGTTTAATAAGAATATTTCCGCCGACTTCTAATTTTTGTGTCGGATTATCTTCATTGATTCCTACATTACCAAATGCACTTACTCGCAAACGTTCATAATTATTCGTGCGTATAATAAATGGTTGTTGATTTTTTGTTCCAATAAAATGATTTGCTGATGTATTGGTATTTCCATCAATATTCCATGCATTCACGGATTGCCATGATAAGACACCATTACCATTTGACATTAACATATCCCCATTGTCGCCATCATCAGCGGGTAGTGTATAGGTAATATCCTGGTTTTGCGTTGTGGTAATAAATCGTGTGAAATTATTTCCCGTTGCTTCGGCAATGCGCAATTCGGGTGTGCCGCCGCTATTACTGATAAATACTTCTTTAGCCACACTTAATCTATGGGAAGGATTCTGTATTCCTATACCAATATTCCCGGTTGATTGTACACGCATTCTTTCCGCATTATTTGTTTTAATTATAAGCGGGAAATTATTTGAAGTGCCTAACCAACTGTTGGCATTAGTATTTGCATTACCATTAAGTAACCATTCCGTACCTTGATTAAGCAACGAATTATCATCATGTTTTGAATTTTCGGAGGAAATAATCCATCCATTATTATGTTCGGTAATGTGTATGCCATTGCCGGAAGCCAATGTCAGATGCCCTTGTTTTCCATTCAGTGATACAACAGCCCCTTGTGTTAAATTATCTGCCTTTTGAGCATGGCGCGCCGATAGTGCATACCCATGCGCAGTGATTTTTGTGCGAGCAAATTCGCTGTGCCCATGAAGTGCAATGCCAAGAAATTCATTGCCTGTCCATGTCTCGGGCATATTATTGAATGAACCAAGCTCGACATGGAACAATCCGTCACGCACTTCCACCGTATGATATTCGCGCCATAGCACTGAATCATTGGCTGATGCAGGATAAAGGGTAAACACCATCGTATAAGTGCCGTCGGCTTTTGCTCCATCAGCGGTCATCACACCCTGATACGATATGGTGGGCTTTGGGGCTTGCCCATAGAGTGGCAAAGCACAGAACAATACAATCAAGGCGGGGAGTAGTAGTTGCAATTTCATCGTGTATCCTCAAAATATTGGTGTAAATGGGAACTATTCGGAAGAAATAAGTATTGGCTTTTACATACATTTTTATCACCCACTATGTATGAGCGCATGATTCGGCTTGTCTAAGCGATCGTGTCCAATGCTATGAAGTGATTGCCCCCTTGCATACAGCAAACACAATGCTTTGTTTTAAGAGCTAAAGCTAAAGGAATATAACCGTATTGAGGACTCTGCCCATTCGATTGAACAGAGCCATCAATCACAGCACGCTTATTATATCAAATCCCCCTTAATTGGATTTTATCATTTATTCGCGTTTATCTGTTTCGCGCATATTCGGTGACTAAACTTGGCTCTGCATTCCCTTTCAGAGCCATACAGAACCATTATTTAGATCTATGCGTAGAAGATTGTCCTTACCTTTTTAGGTCATATCGTCTAAAAATCACGTGAAAACCACCGTAATTTTGAACTTTTTCAAAAATATGGTGAGATTTCTCTCATCCATTACTACTAAAGTACTACTTTTTCGGCTACATTTCAGAGTTTGAAGTCCGAAATACCCTGTTTTTGGGGTCAAAAGCTGAAAATGTGGGTTTTGTGCAGCTTCCCTTCGTATTAGCTCGCCCTCAAAGTCCGTATTTTGGGTAGTACTACGTAGAAACAGGGCTTATACACTTCGATTTGATTCTGTAATTTGCACTATGAAATTCAAAATTTATTATCACACATCATCATCATGTATTCACGGTCATTATTCTTCATTTCGGCGGTAATTGTAGCGGCATCACAAGCGGCATCGGGCGCATATACAGTAAGCGAGCGCTTGGTATCGCCGGGCACAAAATCACCGATAACTCAACGCCGCTCGGTGAGCATTACTTCGGCATTGCCGGCGCATATATTGCGTGGTCACCGCTCATTTGTCAATGATGTATGTTTTTCGGGCGCTTCGATGGCAAGCGCAGGCGGCGACTCGGTTATTATCGTGTGGGATTATCGCACGGGCGAATCATTGCACACTTTACGCGGTCATAATGGTTATGTGTATGCTGTCTCATTCAGCCCTGACGGCGGGCTTTTAGCTTCTACGGGTTGGGATGGTACAATCCGTTTGTGGAATCCTGCGACCGGCGCATTGTTGCGCACTATCCCCTCCCATACGGCTCCGGCTTATGATATAGAGTTCAGCCCCGACGCTTCGCAAATCATCACATCAAGTTGGGACAATACAGCCATTGTCCGCAATGTTCACTCGGGCGAAATCATCCATACATTACAAGGACATAAGGGCTATGTTTCCTCTGCTTGTTTTTCCCCTGACGGCACATTGATAGCAAGTTCAAGCGGCGATGGCACGGTAAAAATATGGGATGCGCAAACGGGACAATGCCTCAATACTTTACAGGGAGAAAAAAATCTCCATTGGTTTATCACCCGCGTATGCTTTTCGCCTGATGGTGAATATATAGCAGCTTCGGCGGCAGGTAATATGAATCCGGTATATGTATGGACAAAACATGGTGTGGCTGTTCAAACACTTAAAGCCCACAGTCATTATGCCACATCAGTAGAGTTTAGTAAAGATGGCACACGCTTGACATCCGCAAGTGCAGATAATTCATTGTCTTTTTGGAATACTGACTATTTTTCCCTTAATGAGCGCATTAAAGACAGCCATTATTTTTTATCACATTCATTTAATGGAGACGGCACTGTTATGGCGGCGACGGCGCTTGATGGAACAATCACTGTATGGGATGTACAATCGGATACAAAATCTCCAATGGCAAAAAAAGGAAAAAGCGATATTGGAATTGCTGATATGTACAGTATTCAGGTGGTACCTAATCCGGCATCCGATTTTATCACAATCTCATATTCTTTACCCAAATCTACATTTTGCTCTATTGAACTCATAAGCCAAGATGGTAAACAAAGCGCAATCATTCAAAAAGCAGATATGCCTGCCGGCGAATCCTCTCTTAAATATGAAACCAATCATCTCCCTTCCGGCGTGTATTTTATCGTATTATCCACCGATTCCAAATCATTAAGCCATCGTGTGGATATTGTGAAATAAATAGACATTTTCAGTATGACAGAATATCATGAAGCCGAATAATCCTCACACAATGCGGCTTATTGTTTAATTATGGTAATCTTGCTTCGGCGATGTTTGATCTGTGCAATAACATTATGAAAAAAAATAAGCCCTCTGCATAATGGTTTAAATGCAAAGGGCTTTATTGTTATGGGATTTTCCCTGTCGAGTATTTTTTTTATTATTAATGAACCACCGACATATTGCCTGTGATAATAGTTCCATTTGCTTCAATACGATAGATATATGTTCCACTTGCTGTTTCATTGCCGGTTGTCCATACAAGTGAATGCCGACCTGCTGATAATTCTTGATTATTCATCAATGTTGCGATAATATTACCCTGAATATCTTGAACAGTAACTTTTACAGTAGCATTTTCTGTAAGATTAAATTGGATAGTTGTTTTGTCCATGACCGGATTCGGCACATTGGAAGCATTTACTATCAATTCATTGCCTGCTGCTATCGGAAATTCAAGGATATTGCCAACTTCTTTACAATCTTCACCGCCGTCAATGTCATATTGCATCAAGCGATATTGATATGTCGCACCTGCGGCAACATCAGCATCTGTGAAAGTATAATCGCGCACCGTTGATGAGTTACCTGCACCCGGGATAAATGTAATCTTTTCCCATGGAATAAGTGTACCATCATGTAATTTCATACGACGCTCAACTTGGAAGCCTGCATTACGCTCTTCAGAAGCTGTTTGCCAGAACAAATCTACTCTGTTAGCACGTGCTTGACCATCAAAGAAAGTAAGTTCGACCGGTAACCTTCCACAGTCTACGGTAAATTTCAACTGCTTAACCGTTGGTTTAATGCCGAAAAAAGGACGTAACATCGGAATCCAAAACCCGCGTGAGAATGTGCCATAATTACCAATCGGCGAACCTTGCGAAATTGCTAAGTGACCATAAGCAGGATTACCTGCATTTGGTGTAAATGCACGCCATGAACCATTGAAAGAGTTTTTGTAGGCAAAAGTATTATTGTTAAGCCCGACACCATCATTGCCTAATGTTTGTAGGAACGGAGAAATTTTCTCACGGTCATTTCTAAATTCTCTATCAAGATTCAAGTGACCTCTACCTTGACCAAAGGTGCCCGCAGGTACATCCCAATAGTTCGTCACAATTTGGCCCGCACGACTTTTTGAAGCACCCAAATGGAAATTGTCAATAGATACTTGTGTTACTGATATCCAATATGTGCCCGGCTGTAATATCAATGGGCGTTCGAGAGAATAATTAAGATATTGATTAAAACGTGTTGTTTTTGCACCTCTTGGTAAACCACGATCTATGCCGACTAATCTGCCCGCAGAAATTGCTGTGCCCGGCAATCCATTGGCATCTCTGTAAACATTAAACTCAATACGATCAGCGGCATTATTCAAGCCACCGAAATATGCAGAAAAGCCTTTGAGTGAGTCCTGTGAAAGCATACTAAATTTCATGGCAATTTCACCGGTACTGCCACCATTGAGAGGTCCAAATTGAGCAGTATTGAGCCAAGTATTTGCACCTGCTAAACCAAGACCCCGACTGGGGAAAGCTTCTCCTGATCGGGCTGAAAAATCCGGCACATCATTTTGTGAATTAGCCGGATCATAAGCAAAAACATCACCATAGCGAAGATCATAAATGCTGTATGTTGTGTCATTATCGGTTTGGAAATCGCCAATACCGCCTTGCAAACGTACAATACCACGAATCATATAGCGACCTTGCGGAGCGGTGTTACGTGCATTCCATGCCGGCATATTGATGTTTACCTCTTGACCTTCTTTGATGAGAGGTACCGTTAGATTTCGACAGTAAATCTTCACGTTTGTATCAACTAGTGGCATGATCTCAACACGTACTTTAGCACTACCTGTTAGTAAACTTGTATTATTGACAACTTTCAAGCGAATAGGCACTTGCTGCATCTGCGAAGCCGGAGTAATGGTATAAGGCCAGTTAACCTCGGCGACTGCCATTTCAAGATCAGGTGTTTCTCTTGGGAAGAGCAAACGAACATTATCCACATAAAAATCGTCTTTATCATCAATCGGCTGATTAGGTCCACCACCATTGGACTTACAATTTACACGCAAACGGAAACGGAAGTTCTTGGCACCATTTTTTGGAGCATTAACCAAAGATTTAGGCAATTGGAATGCGAATTTATAGAACTCTGTATCGCGACCATCATCCGCCATAGCTGAACGAAGTCCTTGCATGGCTGTCAATGCCGAATCAGCATCTTTTTCGAAGTAACCACGTGTTAAGCCACCCGCTCCATATAAGGTGAAGACAGGATTATTAGTAACTGTAGAAGCACCGCGGCGCGGGTGAACATTCCACTGAATATCGGTAGGTGATTGACGAGCTATATTTTCGATTTCATTTGTACTTGGGCGAGCATATTCAAGATAAAACTCATCAAGTGGATTAACGGCATTACTTGCACCGGCAAATAGTGCTGTTGGCACGCCATTGTAAATTACACGCGGCTCCGGTCCAAGAAGTGTATTATCTGCCCAACCGCGATCAAGAGGGCCATCTGGAATGCCTGTACGTTGAATAGAAACAGAAAGCATACTTCCCACGGTCGGACGGCTTGGCAAGTTACGAACATCAATCGGGAATGAACGAAGCTGATCACCACCGCGACCACCTATCATTACAGGTTCTGCATCAAAGATTATTTTACGATTCATTTTAATTGTCGGCGAATTTACTTTGAATGTAGGACGGTTGGCGGCGGCGGCTTGCCGACGAGGAGGAACAGGATTATAGGTATTTCTTTCACCATCAACAACTTCTGCATCAATATTAACCCATTTCAACACCGAAGGCATTGGGTTACCACCGATGATATGATATTGATTCGCATCATCATTAAAGCCTTCGGTTGTCAAGAAGGATAAGCGACGCATAACAAAAAGATCCACTTTCACTGTATCATCAAATGGCCATTGTTCGCCTAAGGGACGGAACAAGGTATCAAGCGGTTCGGCAATAACGAATGCTCTTAAGCGACCGATATTGAAGTCAATCAATTCATTCGGCTGGAATGCAGGGAAAAGTACTTGCACTAAACCATAAGGAGGAATACCATTCAATGGACAGGGACCTGCACCCGGGAATAATCGTGTACCGACATAAGGAGTAAATACTGTACCCGCTGCATTCAAGGTACCATTTTGAACAATATTCCCCGCACAATTACCGCGCAAACAGCTTCTGCTGATGGGTACTGACTCTGAATATGCGGTTTGGTCTGTTGCCTGATTACGAATACGGAAACGTGTTCGGAAATTTAAATCTTGTCGTGTATAATTGACACCTGCCGGACGTGGTGGG
>JAYRWZ010000322.1:0-2141 GCA_041917875.1 Chloroflexota bacterium
CGGCAAGAATTTGGGCACCTGAAATTGTGAGCGATGATGATTGCCCCAAAGCAAGTGAGAACACCTGCGAATTTTCTGAGACTGCCGGAAAGAACACAGCAGTAAATTTAGCAAAAGCCACGGCTACCGCAGCGATAGTTCCTGTTTGAATGACAAGAAAAAGTGTCCATCCATAGAGAAATGCAATGCGATTATTGTATGCTTCACGCAGATACACATATTGCCCGCCCGCTGAAGGCATCATGCCTGCAAGTTCGCCATAGCTGAGAGCTGCTATCAGTGTGATGACCCCTGTCAATGCCCATGCTAAGAGCAAAAGGAAAGGACTGCCGACTTGGCGTGAGATGTCCGCACTGACAATGAAGATGCCGCTGCCGACCATGGAACCAATGACTAACATTGTTGAGTCAAAAAGACTTAGCGATCGTTGCATGTCGCTCTTCGAAGGTGTTGTTGCTTGCATAGATTTCAAACTCGTGACTGATATGATTTTAATTCGCGTCTATATCGTATATTGCGAAGTTACGTGATTTCTCCATGAAAACAAAAACAAACGCTATGAATACAGAATCTGAAAATACATATATCAAACATTTGCTGCCTCAGTTGCCGACAAAAGCCGGTATTTATCAGTTCAAAAATGATAAGGGTGTGGTGATTTATGTTGGAAAAGCAAAAAATTTGAAACGAAGGGTAAGTCAGTATTTTCTTCAAGGAAAAAAGCGTGATGCAAAAAGCATTGCCATGATTGCAAAAATCCGCGATATTGAGACGATAATTACGGATTCAGAGCCGGAAGCACTTTTGCTCGAAAATAATCTCATAAAAGAATTAAAGCCGCGATACAATGTTTTATTGAAAGATGATAAGACTTATCCTTATATCCGCATAACCAAAGAACCGTTTCCACGTGTTTTTTCCACAAGAAAAGTACTACGTGACGGAAGCAAATATTTCGGACCTTATACCGATGGTCGCTATATGTATCATTTATTGGATACGTTGCGATCAATGTTCCCATTGCGAAGTTGCGATTTGCCATTAACGGAAGAGTCAATCGAGAAAAAAAAATATAAGGTATGTCTTGATTATCATATTAAACGATGTGAAGGTGTTTGTGAGGGTTTTGTCAATCAAATTCATTATATGGGACATATAAAAAATGTTATTGCTATATTGCAAGGAAAAACTAAAGAATTAGAGCGCAATATAGAATCTGAGATGATGCGTGCCGCCGAAGAATTGCGCTTTGAAAATGCGGCTGCATTACGCAATCGTTTGGTCATTTTGAAGGAATATGTTTCTAAACAGAAAATAGTGTCGGCGGACGATAAAGACCAAGACATTTTTGCTGTCTCACGGGACGATGAAGACGCTTGCGTTGTTGTTTTTACTGTGCGTGAAGGCAAAATGATCGGAAAAAGACATTTTTATATTGGTAATTCCGTTGAGCAATCAGAATCAGAAATATTGCGTCAAACAGTTGAAAAATGGTATATTGATACAGATATGATACCTGAAGAAATAATTTTGCAAGAAGAAATAGAAAGTGCTGATATTATTGCGGAGTGGCTTGAAAAACGGAGAGGCTCCCATATAGAATTTACTATCCCCAAAATCGGCGATAAAAAGAAACTGATTTCATTGGCAAAAACGAATGCCGATTATTTACTGCGTGAACTGCATGTTCAAAGAGCAGCGAAAGAAAATGCCTTGCCTCGCGGTATTGCTTCTTTGCAAAGAGATTTACGATTGACATCACCGCCGCGTCGCATTGAATGTTTTGATAATTCTCATATTCAGGGTTCGGATTATGTTTCTTCGATGGTATGTTTTGTTGATGGGAAACCGAAAAAAAATGATTATCGCCGATTTAAATTAAAAACAGTACAGGGCAATGATGATTTTGCTGCTATGCGTGAAGTTGTCGAGCGGCGTTATAGTCGAGTTCTGGCTGAAAATACCGAAAAACCTGATTTGATAATTATTGACGGGGGAAAGGGACAATTATCCGCTGCCGTAGATGTACTGACAATGCTTGGTGTATATCCTCAAATTCCCGTTATTGGTTTAGCAAAACGCTTAGAAGAAATTTTTCTTCCATTTCAATCAGAATCGGTGATGCTACCCAAAACTTCAAC
>JAYRWZ010000323.1:0-8009 GCA_041917875.1 Chloroflexota bacterium
ATAGTATTATCGAATGGAGCAAAGAATAAAAATTTAGGTAATCGTAAAAATGTACGACTATATGTTTCAGTAATAACAACATTACGATATGTGGGAATACCCTGTGCATCGGTTTCTACAAGGCGATTACGATTAAAAGCAAATTCGGATCGCCAATTGAGGTCTAATGTTGCGCCTTGCCATAGAGGGCGAGATGTACGCATTTCGATAGTTGAACGTTGAGAAAAATTCTCTTGCAAAGCCGCATTCGGTGGACGTAATCCGGGGAATGTTTCAAATCGGAAAAAGGGGAATGCACTGGATCCGCGAATATTAAATCCGCCATGAGGACTTTCCACTAAACCGAGTTGATATGCCATTGACGGACCATGGGCATCGCTGTACGGTAAAAATGTAACACCGCGCCAGAAATTTGTGAGTCCTGTACTTCCAAAAACGCCCGGTGTGATGGAAGAATTTTGTTGTGTAAAATTAGGAGTGAGATTTGTCCAATCGAAAAATATGGTTTTCAATACTTTGCCGATGCCCGTGAACAAACCGCCCGACGAATCTTTAGGGTTAAACCATTTGTCAGACATAGATTTTAGCTGTAGTGTCGAATTAAAAGTAATTCTGTTTTGCCAACTTGCTTGTTTAACGATGTCTGCCAAGTTGGGATCCGGTTGCAGGGGGTCGCGCCACGTATAAGTAGTAACAAAAGAAGCTCTGTTTGACAAGTAGTTATTCAAACCCCATAAATCAGGAATTTTTGGGGTCATATTAATTGTCACAGTTTGAGTGTGGCTGTTTGATGTTCCGAAATTTATTATTCCATTATTAAAAAATATCTGGCGAGAGATGTCCACACCATTTCTTTGTTGCCCGAACTCATTTAATTCAAAGGGAGCAAGTGTGCTGCCTGTGGTAAAGTTATAATCAATTATCGGGCTTAAAATTCCACCTTCCGTGAGCCGCCAATTCATTTGCGCAGATCGTTCGGCTGAGAATTGTCTTACAACGGGCGATGGTATATCAAGGAAGCGCGATTGTTCGGTTGTGCGCGCTCGGTTCATATTAACGCTAAAAGAAATTGTTGTTGGAAGCAGATTAACTTTAAATCCTTTATATGTTTCCAACACCGGTATATCCGAAGCCCATGACAAAAGGTTAAAATTAACTTGCGGTAATTGCGGCGCATATTGTCCAGTAAATTGCCATTGCCACCAAAAACGCTCCGCAACAATTTGCGAACGTTCAAATTCTTGAGCATAATTATACCCGATAGTAATTTTTCCGATAGTTTCAGAAATGAGCCAGTGTTTGATGGGTAAACCTATTTTTACGCCTTGCAATGCAATTTGGTCACGCACGCGAACTGTTTCCGAGCGTCTTCTGAAATCTCGTGCTCGATTTTGTGCTTCATTTTCGGACTCACCGGCATCTAAGCTGCGCAAGCGTACTGCTTCGGAAGCAGTATTGAGATTCACATCGTTTTGGGCGACAAACAATGGCGTTTGCGCCGTTTCAGTATGAGAGTAAGAAAGTGGTATTTTGGTTTGACTCCACGAAGAAGGGAGAAATTTCTCCAATGCAGCAGTAGTTTGAAATGCCCAATTCGTTGATTGGATACGATTTCCGAAACGCTCTTCTAATCTGTGAAAATTGGGATTTGTTTGTTGAAAATTAGCATTGACAGTAGCAAAATCGGCAATTTTAAAATCGAGTGAGCCAATACCTGCCCAATCGGTTGAGTTTTCCGGATCGGTAAGACGCAGCTCATTTATCCACATATTCGTAGTTAATTCATTGGGAAAACGCTGTGCGGGATTAGCAATACCGAAGCCGATAAATTGGACGCGAGTTAAAATCGGATTGCCTTTAATTGCAAATTTTGCCAATGGATCATTGGGAACTGGAAATTCTTGTCTCTCCAACTGTTTCGTTTGGTCGCGTCTTTCTTTTAATGCTGTAAGTTGTGCTAACTCGATGCCTATGTCTTGCCACCCTCTAATGAGCGGGCGACGATATTCGTAGTAATTTCCGGAATCTATGCCAAAGCGGAAAATCGCTTCTGCAAGTGGTGTTGCACCGGGAATTGCCACATCAGGCATCGTTTGATCGCCATGTAAAAAGAACTTAATGTTTTTGTAGAAAAATATGTCAGTTGCACGTAATATCCTTACTGCCATACGCTCATCATTGAATCGTAAATTTCGTACACCTACATTTAATGACTGTTCATTAAGGAAAACAACAGCTTGCGGATCGGGGTTGTTTAATTGTCGGGGACGCTGCACACCGGGCGGTAATGAGTAATAATCCGGTGCTCCGCTGTTTTCTTCAATATTAACAAATTGCACGCTTAATGTGCTGTCGGCGGGGGATACTCCTTTTATGAATGTATTACTTCTTTGCCATTGCGAGCCGGTAAATCTCCAATCAGCGATACTTAACTTCACCGCTCCGCCTTTAAACCACACCCTCACATATTGAATATTGGAGAAGAGGGGATTGCCGGTGACGCGGTGAGGCCGGCGAATTGGAATACGATATAAAAACCATCCTGAGCCGTCTCTGCCCGACCCTACAATCTGCGGATTCGTGGCGGGGTTCTGATCTAAATTTACTTTATAGGTAAAATAACTGTTATCTAAAGAAATTGTTTGACCATTGTTTTGGTTGAGAATTTCTCGGTCAGGTGTTTGACCGGTTTCAGATAAGCGTGAATTTCCTTCATAATTATTGTAAAATCTGAAATCCGCTCCTTGTTGTTCATTCGGAGCTTTGCTGAAATCGAAGAAATAATCGTCCCTCGCGGGATCGGTTTCTTGATTTAATGGAAAAGGGTACGTGTTTTTTTCTGCTGCATTATCTATTCCGTCTATACCCACATCTTCACCGGCATCAATGATATTGTTTGGGATAGGACTTTGAGTCGTAATTCCGTCTTCGGTATTTAATTCTTGATTGGGGATGACATCCTCGCTGATTTGCCCCAAATCAATAAACATTTCTCCATTGTCACGCCGCTCATCCACACGCATCATAATTTCGATAAAATCAATATTTTCATTGTCGAAATTGGTCGTGAAATTTGAGAAAAGGCGCATCATACCGCCCCATATTTTGGGTAAATTCTGAAGTTTATATAAGCCGTGAATATCCGGGTTATCAGCAAAGGTTGGATTTCTGAAATCAAGGTAATTGGGATTTTGATTGTAAATACCTCGTTGGTCCGGTTCAAATTCGATTCGCATATCCGACACTACTTGTCCGGCTTGTGCAAATGAGCGATTAGGGAACGGGTCAATAAGCGGAGTTCTTCCAATAAAATACTGATACCAAAATGTGCCGCCTCGAAAATATGATTTTGCTTTTTCATCATCGGTAATATTCATCAGATCGGGGTCATCAGGCATTGAGGCATGTGTCCATTGAATCGGAGATAAGCCGAGTGAAATATATCGTTGTGCGCCCTCAAAATCATCCAAATATGCCACAGCTTGTCCGCCGTCTGAGGAAATAGTCGAAATTCGTTTATTCGGCGTTGGGAGCATGGCGGCAATTTCAGCTCTCGCAACTAAGGAAGATGGGGCTTTTGTGTCTAAAAACGGCAAGGCATCTATGACTTTTGTAACTATTGGTAAATTGAGATTAATATTTCCATCGAGTCCAATCATTGAATTCGATACCGGTTCTTCGCCCAATCTGATGCGGTCGAATAATAATGCTTGGTCGAATAACATAAACGTTGAGCCGATATTTGCCGTCGCTGTTCGTTTTTTAAGTAACTGATAATCAGCCCTAATACCAACTAAAGTTCGTGTGGTTGTGTTGAATGCATCATTTTGTTCATATTCAATATTGAGATTAGCATTCGGCAATTGTGCGCGAGGATTGGTTAAAGTAACTGTACCGGAATTAGTTTCCACATAATAATCTTGATTTTCTCGCAGTTGCTGTCCGTCGAGTGTTATGCGAACACTACCGGGTGCTAAATTATAAGCGCCAAGATTTATTTTATTCGATCCGCCTTGTTGTGTTGAAGTGCCCCTTGCAGTACCGCTGATAATAAAACGATCTCGGTTCGTTTGTAATCGTGCCACCTCGATGGTAGTATCATACACAGCGTCAAAGACGAATCTTTCCGGAAATTGCGGATTGTTTTTTGCACGGAAATAATCGCGTAAACCTCGTCGAAACGGCTCTAAAGAAGGAAATGTCACCTCACCGCGAATAGGATCGAAAAATGCAGTTTGTTGTGATTGTTGATTAAATTGTTGATTATTGGGAACACCGGTTTGTTGCTGTTGCGCAGGATTAGCTGTTCGCGGTGGTCCCATATCGAATAATCCGTCGGGAGTTAATTCACCATTATTGTTGTTTACTTGGTCAACTCTCAAAACGGTTACCAATTTCTCAGACCAACCGTCAAGCACATCGGCGGAATCATTGTTTGGGCGCAAATACCAGAAATTGATTTTTGTATCATTGACATCTACATTTGTTTGACCGATAGAATAGACATTGCGCATTTGACGTGACCACAAAGTACGAAAACCCGGTTGTAGATTTCTTCTATACATCAATTTCATGATAAGAGTGTCTTTTTCTTTGCGGTATCTCGTAAGATTTCCATACGCTTTATCATCCAGTTCTGTGTTAGGATTGTCGCCCTCAATCATGTATGTCACCGCATAGGTTCTTTCGCTGCGCAAATTATTGATGACCAAATGACCTAAGTTTGGGTCATAGAAATAACGCGAATTTTCCACCTTGAGGAATTTACCTCTTTCTACTCTGCCGTCTTGAATTCTAGTGCTTTTCAGGGATTGGGGATATGAGTTGTTAGCCGGGTTGCCGCTTTTGGGCTGTATCGGGTCTATATCGGCAAAAGCAATACCATCCACAGCTTGCACATCTGTGGGGTCGCCAGTGGATTCCCACACTTCCAATTCTTTGATGCGTAAAGATGCTGCATTAAGCGGTATGACCGGCGTAGCATTTTTATAATATTCTTCCCAAACTTTTTTGTATGCAGTATCAACGAAAAAGTGATTTTTTGCATAATCATAAGCACGCAGCGCAAATTGTTGGCGCACGACACCGCCTCGGACATTGACAAAACGCCGTTCGCCGCGACGCTGCGAAGCAACAGTTTTGAGAAAAAGCGGACCGAACTGAAAGTCAGAACGTATGCCGAAAAGTGCTTGACCGCTGCCTATCAGGGTCGAGTTTGTTGGAAACTGGACATTACCCAATTCTACACGTTTGACGATGTCATCATCTTCACCGGAAAACCCTATATTGAAGCGATTGTTGAGATCAAATTGGGCACGCGTGTTCCAATCAACCCCTAATCTCAATTTATCACCGATTTGTCCGGACACATTAAGATTGATGTCTTGTTGGAAAATGGGACCCGATTGGCTTTGACCGAAAGCGGAAGCAGTACCGAGATTTTGCGTATCCCATCGCCATCCGGCACGAATGGAAACATCACCGCTTACATTGACGCTCACTTGCGGTTTACCGAAAATACTAAAGAGCGGATTGTTGGGAAACGGAATCTTTAATCCGCTTAAATCACTTAAAATACCGGCAATATCGCCGGCAGATAGCGCTTTCTTCAAGTCATACTGGGTGATGAGCGAGTCCCATATTCTGTGAATTTGCGCTTGCTTACGCAATTCTATATATTTGTCAAGTTCATGCCGTTGTGGTGCGGTTACTTCAACGCCTGCAATGGTTTCCTTGGATCGCAAAAAAGTTGAGTTTGAATCCAATCGCATGAGAACTTCATAGCCCGGCGGCAATGGATTCTTACTTACTCGTGGACCTGACATCAACCCGGTACCTCGATAAACCGATGGTGGTGTAAAATATACAGACCTATTTGGTTCGAAGTATCGTAGTGAGTCTTTTACCTTTGAGGTATCTGTGTCAGCAAAGCGCAATAAGCGAAGGCCTGCTAAAAAAGCAAGTTTGTGCGTCGAAACAGCAGAAAGTTCTTGCGGTGAGGCATCAACACCAAGAGGGAGAAAGTAGAAACGATTTGCGAAGGGACGAAACACCGAAGTGTAGCGAAACTGATGTTTGGCGGCTAACGACGGTACCGAAGCCGTAACACATAAGACGCAGAAGATAATGCTTAATCTCGCTTGTTTCATCACTCTTGTAAAGTTGAAAAATAAATATCAACACACATGCGCCAATGGTAAAATCGGCGTGTGAAGTTGAAAACTCACAAAAATTGTAGGTAACATAAATTTGAAACAAGGTTCGATATACTCAACCTTTTAATGATGAAACGCTGCAAAACTATCGGTTGAAACGTTAGTAGAAAAAAAAAATTTTTGGAATGCTTATAAACAGTTGCTTTTCCATTACAGGCATTATTTTTGCTCGGCACTCCTTTCTCGGTAATTTTGCGAACATAGAAAGTTAACTTTTATTGAAATAATCATGCTTAAAGTCTTTACTTACAAATTCATAGCACTATGCTGCATCGCATGTGCATCCCTCATGCCATTGGATACGCTCTTCGCTCAACAATGGAAACCGCTCACTAAAGAACAAATGAGTATCTTAGTGCCTAGTCCTTCACGTTTTGTTTCTTCATTGCATGGAACATGGGAACGTTCGTACGATGGTGATTCGTGGGAGCAAGTGCAATTGCCTTATTCGGACATTGAAAAAAAGAAGATATGGTACAGAAGCCAATTCCGATTGGACAAAAATCTCATGGGGCAGTATGTTTGGAATTTATACTTTCTTGGGGTTAACAGTGAAGTCGAGGTCTATATCAACAAACAATTTGTTCGGAAGGTCTTTGGTGGTATTGCACCCTTCGAACTCCGTTTGCCTGATAAAATGTTAACGAATGGCATGAATACGGTGGAACTTGTGATAACGCCGCAGACCCAATTCAATCAAAGGCATTTATTCTCGGAGGACGTTTATACTGGCATGATTCGAGAAGTGATGTTAGTTGGTTGTCCACTTATCTGGACCAATGATGTTCGTTTGCAGACACTGCTTTCCGGTGGTTCTTGCCAGCTAAGGGTGCAAGCAAGTACTGCCTCGGGCAATGTTACCAAAAGCACCTTAGTTCGCAGAACTGACAGCGCCGGCGTTCCGATAAATGTGAGCATGGCACAGTTGGATGTGTCATTAGTAGCTCCTGATCAAAATTCGACCGTTATTGCAACGGCGACCAAACCAATAAAAATAGAATCCGATAGGATGATTGATAATGAATTTATTTTGAATATCAGTAATCCTCGGCTGTGGACTATTGAAAACCCTTATTTGTATGAGTTGCATGTTAAAATCTCAATCGAAGGGGGAGTAATTGATGAATTTATTGTGCCTGTCGGTGTTCGGGACATACGTGTTGGAAAATTGCAAGATGGGGCAGCAGCTTTATCACTTAATGGACAGCAATTACAGATTAAAGGTGTTGAATATATTGAAAATTGGGGTACCAATGGAAAAACTCCTTCCAGTGTCGATATTGAACGTGATGTGCGATTGTTAAAAACACTCGGTGCAAATGTTGTGAGAGTAAGATCAGCCCCGCCGCATCCCTATTTCGTGGAATTATGCAATCGTAATGGATTGTTGTTAATGATTGATCTCCCTGCTTATGATATACCGAACAGTTTTTTGGAAAGTGATGAAATTAATGAACGGATGCGAAATTTGTCGGAAAGAATTGCAATCTCTTATGACAGAATGCCCTCCGTTTTTGCTTGGGGCGTAGGCGATGGCTTTGATGAGTCCTCGACGGCAGTCAAAGATTTCCAGGAAGCCATGATGAAAACATTTCGTTCTCATTCGACGAAATTGATATATAAAACGGTGCGGTTCGGTACGAATGCTGTCGCTTCTGAAGGAATTGATTTTGTTTGTTTCAGAACAGATAATCGTTGGAAACCGGGCGAAGAATTGCGAACGGAATTGCAGCGTTTGATAACCCTGATTAAAGATCAACCGTATTTGGTGTGTTTCGGTAAATTATTGCAACC
>JAYRWZ010000324.1:0-2492 GCA_041917875.1 Chloroflexota bacterium
ATGGCGTATCTGTCTAACTTTAGAAAAAAAGAATTTCAACATGCTTTTGTTGTATCCTATCGAGAACCGAATACGGATATTCAAGGTTTTAATAAGATTTATACATGGGGATTTTCTACGCCCAACGATACCATTAACAGATATACATGGGGGGGTAAAAATTTTATTCCGATCTTCTTCCCGGATATTAACGGTGATGGCTATCGTGATTTTATGAATAAAGATGCTCTTTATTTTTTTGGTACAGCCGAAGATATTCCCGATACAAGTAAACAATATCAATATCCGGGCAATGTAGTCGGCTATGCACAATTCAATAATGATAAGTGTGATGACCTTTATTATCATGGTAGCAATATGCCCTATATTGCGCATTTCCGCTTTGGCAATACGGTAGCAGGCAAATATCATACGGCGACAATCACCAGTACGTATGCTCAACAAGATGTACAGTTAGAAGAAGTGATGAAAGCTCTCTATAAAAATAAACAGGGGCAATGGCGGCTTTTGACACAAAGCCATGGATGGAAAAGTGGTTTGTACAAAAGAATTTATCAATCACAGAAGTCAGCATTGCGGCTGTATGCTCTTGACTTTATTACTATCAATGCCGACAGCACGGTCGTAAAGGCAATACAAATTGATGAATATAAAGACCCCAAATGGTTAGACTTTGAAGAAGATCATACAAGTAAAGATCCAAGTCGTTGGTTGCCTCTCAATGATGCAGGGTTATTATATCAAAGTGAGCATTATCCGAAAATCCTGTATTATGCTTCCATGAATACTATGCCCGATAAACAAACTAAAAAGTATGAATCCTATGCTACTTTCTTTGACCTATCAAATGATAAAATTATGCCATCGAACACCGTTGTTAATATCTCTGCACCCGGATGTAAAATTCTGAAACATAGTATTGATGGAGATAATCTTGAAGATATGTATGTTAAATCAGGTCCATTTATCTATTTTTATTCCGTAGATGCTACTGGAATTGTAAAAAATACTTTACGATTTACTTTACCGGAAGATAGATATAAAGGTGGATTAAATACATTACAATCTATTTCTGATATTAATAATGATGGAATACACGATGTTACTCTCATGAGTACAGATTATAATGTCGGAAATTATTTTGCGATTGTGTTAGGGAAAAATATTACAACAAGTTCCACAGAAGAAAATCATGAAATCTTTACCATTGGTTTACCTTACCCTTTACCCAATAGTTCACGTTTAACAATACCTTTACATATTGCAAAAAATGGATTGTATTCCTTAACACTTTTTTCAGTTCAAGGCTCTTCTTATCCATTATTTGTCAACAAAGAAATGAATGAGGGAAAAACCGATTTTATGATGGATATTTCTCCATATAGTTCGGGTAATTATATTCTTCGTTTAACAGATGATAAAAACTCTGTTGAAAAAAACATTGTCATTACGAAGTAAAGGAGAACTATTATGAAATATATATTTTCCTTGGCATTACTTTGTATGTCATTTGTTGTAACTGTATATTCCCAAACAACCGAACCAAGCCCATTACGTTTTAATTGGGGTGCATATACGGCACCGTTCCACGATAGCAGTCATAAAATCACGAAGCCCGTCCTCGGTTGGCAATGGGGATTAATTACACAACACTGAATAACTCACCTTTATCACTCTTCACTTTCCACTTATTTAGCCAAACGTTCTTTTAACCAGCGTTTTAGATTTTCCATTCCATCATTATTTATCCAATGCCCGCCTTGATAAGAAAAAAACTCGACATCAATCTTTTCGGTTTTCATCGCCGCAGCTAATAATTCACCTGTCTGAAATGGCACTACCGGATCATCGGTGCTGTGCATAATCAAAGCCGGCATACCGTATTTTCTAAGATTTTTCAAATTATCCATAACTTTCCCTTCAGCATACATACTTGCACATATCGTCACAACTCCGGCATAGCGATGCGGATAGCGTGTTGCAATAACGGAAGCATAAAAACCACCTTGGGAAAAACCTACAATCAACGGCAATGCAGTTTTTAAGGGCAAAAATGACTGCGCATCTTCAATGATGCTGTTATACCATTGTGCCGATAGGTCAATAATTTCATCTTTGAGCGAATCGGGAAAATTTCTGTCCTCACCCGCTGCGGAATACTTTTCACTAAAAGTAGAGGCGGATTCACGGAATTTCAAGTATGCAGCTTCGGGCGAGATAACAATAGCATCTTCGAGGGACATTTGCTGTGCCAACCGTAGCATGAGTGTCGGGTCATTGCCATTGCCATGAAGCATCACAATAAGGTTATAGCGTTTATTGGGTGAGTAAGCAGGCGGGTAGGCAATGCGATAACGTCCCATCCGAGTTTGCGGCACATAGCGGAATGGGAATATTTCCATGTCAGATTTGTTCTTTTCAATAAGTAGGCGCGCTTTATCGAAGCGTTTTTGCCCGACGAAGCGCCTGAATACGGTATCGGCAGTAATAAC
>JAYRWZ010000325.1:0-4774 GCA_041917875.1 Chloroflexota bacterium
CATATTATCAATGTTTACGGTATCCCATGTTTTACCATTATCTGCACTGCTGAATGCACCGGTTAATGTACCAAGAAATAATGTTGTTCCATGCCGTGCATAACATTGAATATACGCTTTCCCCGGAGCCGCCGTCACAGCCGTCCATGAATTTCCATTATTATTGCTGAAAAATAAACCTTCGTCCGTTCCGGCATACAGAATATTGGCATTGATAAATAAGGTATTGATACGTCTGGCTGTTAAACCCGATGAAGTCCATGTTGTGCCACCATTGCCGCTGCGGAATATACCGTAGCCGTTTGTTCCTGCAAACACTGTATTCGATGAGGATAATAAGGAGATGATACCGCCGTTTTGCAAGCCCGTATTATTGGGTGCTGCCCATGTATTTCCTTCATTTGTTGTGCGGAAAAATCCGGTATGTAATGTGCCGGCACATACAGCGGAATTAACAATTGCCAATGATTGTATATAATGACTTGTCAGCCCTGAATTTATGGATTGCCACGTTGAGCCATTGGTAGTGCTTTTATAGATACCGCCTCCATTTGTGCCAACGAAAAGAGCATTTTGCGTTGAAGTCATGCTTGTCACGCGTCCGCCAAAAGGTCCTATGCACTGTGACCATTGCGCCTCCACAATATGTGTAGATATGAGCAAAAAGCTTAGAATGATTGCACTTAGTCGCATCATCATACAAAAAAAATTGATAATAGTAACCGTAATTTACGGATTATATGAATAGTATCATAAACAAAGTAAGAATTGTGAGTGGCTGAAAGCCGAATTGTGCGAAAAAAAATCCCTGTTCTCAGAGAAGAACAGGGAAGAAATCAGTGGATGTGATGTGTGAGTATTTGTTACAAATTTACATCTATGCCAAAATACATATTACGTT
This sequence comes from Chloroflexota bacterium, assembly GCA_041917875.1. Lineage (GTDB taxonomy): Bacteria > Bacteroidota > Ignavibacteria > Kapaibacteriales > UBA961 > UBA2353. Next base: position 902 of record JAYRWZ010000325.1, read on the forward strand.
CCGCCGCCGGAAAAAATTGACCGCCTTCACCGCCTGCGGCATAGAGTGCATTAGCAATATTGTTGACTTGTAAACGCAAACGCAATGATTCGAAGGACAAAAACTGAGGTAACTCATAAGCAATGTCCGTATTGAAGACTGTGTAAGCATCCAAACGATTATCAAGATATGGTATTGCCGACGGATTTATGGCTCTAATTTCTGCTATTTTATCGCCAAAATTATCTGTTCTGATGCCCCGAACATGGCGCATGGTGACAGCCCATGAAAGATGACCAAGACGATACTGCGCAAAGAGCCCAGCCAAGACATCCGGAAAACCGGCAATGGAATTTCCATTCAATGATATACCACGCACGCTGTCATTGACCGTTGTCATAAAATATGTCATATCAATAATAGTATTTGTACTTACATTGGCATTACCACCAATGGTCAAAGCGCTGTTATCTGTAGAAAATAGTACCGTAGCTATATCTGCTTCTAATCCCACATGACGTGTACGCGGAGCATTGCCGTCACGGGGCGCACCAAAAATATCCAACTGACCACTTTTTACTAATTCATTTGTAAATTCCATCCAATATGCCGTGATATTTCCTTTGATAGTGCTTGTGGATAATGATGCTCCCATTTCAATATCAAGCATACGTTCGGGTTTTACCAATGGGCGAGAAAAATCAAACTCTCCGGCATTATTTCTTTGAAATAAAGGCAAAGAACCCGATGACCATCGTTCACTGGCATTATATAAATTATTCATGCGCGGTTCACGGGATGTGAGAGCCAAAGAAAAAAAGCCGCTCCATTGCTCATCAATATTCCAATGAACACCCAAACGAGGATTAAAAAACAGATAATTGACGGTAAAAATATCACCGCCATTTTTTCCTACTATGCCATTATCTGTTGAGTATTCAACAAATTGCCCGCCTTTTTTTTCATTAGCAATAGTATAACGATGATGAACTATTTGTCCTTCAATATTAAGCATAATATTGGGTTGCAGATAATATTGTTCACGTGCAAATAATGAAAAAATATCTCGTTCACCATTATATTCATAGACACGAAACTCAGGATTGTAATTTGCAGGTAAACCTTCTGCAAAATTGATTTTTCCCCAATGTTCGGAACGATGTATGCGTAATTCTGCACCTACAGATAATTCGCCTTGATTATGTTTCCAAAGTAAACGAGGCACAATGCCGCCATGTCTATTGCCAACGAATGCTTTAAAAATTGTACCTGAAACAGCACTATTATCGGGGAAACCATATTCGGGTGTCAATAAAAGCATATTTTTATCTGCCCATGAAGCATCAAAATCGAAAAAACCATCGCCCGTATAATAAAATGCTGTGGTTTTTAATGAAAGATTATCCGAAATTTTCCAATCGGACAGAATTTCATAATGCGGTTGAGAAAAATTCTCTATTTCTTGTTGGCGTGTGGGAGAGCCGAAACCGACTATTTGTTTTCCGGCTGCAAGTGAGTCACTGTCATATTCCCAATAATTAAAATTGGTGCGGCGTAAGTTGAGGTCGCCAATATATGATTTGGGCAATCCGATATATGCCAATCCGTCGGCAATAGGACCGCCAAACACATTTAATTGTAATGTATGAGAATCATCAAAGCGGGCTGCACTCAAAAAAAAGCTCTCTAATTCTGCCCATGATTTATCCCTATACCCCGCTGAATTGATGCGCGAAACACGACCATAAAACGCATATTTATCAATAAGTCCCGAGGCAGCTTCAAAAGAATATTTGCTGACTGTAGGCACATATTTTGTGCCATTTGCGCCAAATTCTTGAAAGCCGTATCCTTGGGAAATAGTAAAAAATCGTTGATCGGCATAATTGGCGGTTATCATATTGATACTGCCACCGATAGCAGCCGAACCATAATTCATAAGTCCTGCGCCGCGCTGTACTTGTACGGATTGTAAATTTGATGCAATATCGGGAAAATTTATCCAATAGACATTATGGTCGGAAGGGTCATTTTGCGGTACACCATTTATCATCACCGCCACGCGTCTTTGGTCAAAACCCCGCACCCGAATATTGGTGTAGCCAATATTATTGCCATTATCGGAATAAAAATACACCGATGGCGTGGAAGCCAATAATGTGGCAATATCAAATGCGGTATGTTTTTCTTGCAATTCCGCACGTGTAATTTCCGTAAATGGCACCGGCGATTGTCGCTCCGTTGCTTTTGTGGCTGTGACGGTGACCGTCGGCAGAGTATAAGTTTTTGTTGAGGCGGTGCTGTCCGTGACAGTCTTTCTTTGTGACAATGCCACAAATGGAAATGCGCTGAGCATCAATAATGCACAAGCTTGTAAACGTAATGATTTCATGAAAATGTGTAAAAAATGGAACAAATATGATGTTCCGCAGAGGTAGGTTGGAGCTGTGATAACGCTAAGCGTTTCATCCGTTTCCCTACGCCGGTCTTAACCGGATCAGGTTCCAAGAGTATAATCTCAGCCGACAGTTTCCTGTTCGGCACCTCTAACGTTAATGCAAAAATACGGAAATTATCATGATTGCAATAACTGTGGATATTTTTTTGATTGATTCTGTTTGATATGGATGAATACGAAACACTCAAACCGCTTTATTATTGCTCTCTATTCTATCAGAATAAATATTGATGTGTCAGAGAGCTGTGACTTTTCTGTCCATACAATCGCAAGCTATTGATTTAGCTTCATTTCTGATGAAGAGATGAGATAATTGATATGAATTAGCATCACTTTCAATATCTTTTTTGCATCTTGTAGCGGTTCATTAAAAAAAAAATTGCATCATTCATAAAGATTGTGTAAGTTGCCTTTGGTTGTGACGACGGGTGTCATCGTGATAATGCGGCTTCATGTAACAACACTTCATATCAGTTCGCAATACAACCAATTACAAACCATGCGAAGGAATAAAGTATGAAACTATGTCTCTACGTTCTGTTCTGTTTCTTTAGTACGACAATTCTTTCCGCTCAATCTATTCAATGGGAGATTATTCAAGGGAATGATCCCAATATTACAATTACGGCACTGAGTTCTTATCATAAAGATAATATATCAATGGGAGTTATTGAAGAATATCCTGCGCCTGATGATCCGGGATTTTCCAAAATTCGCTATGCGATGGTTATTTGGAGTTCAAACAATGGTGGTATAATATGGCATAAAGATACTGTTTCCCATATCTCAAGAGTGTATAATGGCTTTCCTGCATTGCGTTCTTTCTCTTATTGTGATTCTTTAACCATTATTGGTGTCGGGGATAGTGGACTTATTGTGCGCACGATAGATGGCGGTAAGCATTGGGATATCATTCAAAGCAAAAAATATTGGAATTTTCGACACATAAATTGCAAAGGCAATTATGGGATTGCGGTCGGCAATTATGGTACAGTTGCTATTACAACCGATGCGGGAATGACATGGAATATTCAAGAAAGACGTTTTCAATATTTTTTCAATTATGCACAATGTGTGAGTCCTCAGTATATGATTGCGCATAATGTTTTTGATTGCCGGCACTATATTACAAAAGATTTCGGTATAACATGGGACAGCATACAATGAAGTAATAATTGTTATTATAATCCAACCATATATATCGGTGATGAAATAAGCAGGGTGTTTTATTATGATGAAATGAATGGACTTGCTTATGGAAGGCGTTTTCGGGATAGCACAGATGATTATTATGCAACTATTACCTTGCTCGGAAAAACATCTGATGGTGGAAGATCTTGGCAGCTCAATGATGATACAACACGTTTGCCTATTAAATATCCCTCACCAATGAAAATTCAAGGAATAGAAAATTCACCTTATATTTTTACAGCTTC
>JAYRWZ010000326.1:0-3091 GCA_041917875.1 Chloroflexota bacterium
GATAGTTGATGCCTCGGAATGTCCTCCGACTTTTGGCACTCATCCCGATATGGTTCAAGGAATTATCGCCGGAGGAACTCCCGCAATATTCAAAGCCCAAGAAGGTGCTGAAGATAATGTGGATAATGGCAAACACATCATAGCCGAGCATCATGTAGCAGCGGTGGATATTGTGTGTGGTATAGCAGCGTCGGGGCGAACGCCGTATGTGCGCGGTGCCCTGCAAGAGGCAAGAAAACGAGGTGCATATACGATACTTGTTACGACAAATTCACGCGATAATATCCTTGCTTTGGGTATTGGAGCTGATTCGTTGATTTGTCCGGAGGTTGGTCCTGAAGTAGTGACAGGTTCGACAAGGATGAAATCGGGCACAGCCCAAAAAATGGTTCTCAATATGCTTACAACGGCATCAATGATTCGCTTAGGCAAAACATTTGGTAATGTAATGGTAGATGTGCAGATGACGAATCAAAAACTACAAGAACGTGCCAAAGGAATCTTGATGGACTGTACGGGCGTAGATTATAAAACAGCAGGGGAGTACCTGGTTAAAGCAGACAATCATGTGAAAACTGCTCTGGTGATGATTATTGCAGGAATAACAAAGGAACAGGCAGAAAATCGTCTTGCACACAATGAAGGATTTGTGCGTAAAGCAATCGAAGGTATCCCAACTTCATAGCAATATCATCATTTGTTTCGTATTTTGTAATAGGATTAGACCGAAAACCGGATGATTTTCGAGTTTTCAGTGTTTCAAATCCTTATACATTAAGAAAATTAATCATGAAAATCTCTACAATAACTTTAATTGCGCTATAAAAAGAAAAAAAGAGAAATATGGCATCGCAACAAGAACATAATGAATCGAAACTGCTGACAAGAGTAAAAACTTTTGTGGACAGAACCGTTGGTGTTTTCACAAAACAAATACCTGAAAATCATGTCGTTGGCACCGATCCGACCATAGATCTTGAATTATTGCTCAAAGAAGCACGGCAGCATCTGATGCGAGTGAATGAACCCTTGATTTCTAAAGCTTTTTGGTTCTGCCATGAAATTCATAAAAATGACAGGCGCGCTTCCGGTGAACCCTATTATGTCCATTTACTTGAAGTTGCGCGTATAGTTGTCAAAGAATTACCCTTAGACGATATATCCGTTGCCGCTGCATTGCTCCATGATATCATTGAAGACCATGAAGATTATTCCGTAAAAGATATTCATAATGAGTTTGGCGCATCCATAGCCGATATTGTGGACGGAGTAACAAAGATAACCGATATTACCAAAGGGCGTGAGTTTTCACAAGCTCATACCCACAGTAAACTCATAATTTCTATGGCTAATGATTTTAGGGTTATTCTCATTAAATTAGCAGACCGCTTGCATAATTTACGTACCCTGCAACATTTGCCCGAAGAAAAACAAAAACGTATAGCGTATGAAACTCTGGAATTTTATGCTCCGCTTGCTCATCGTTTCGGACTTGGCTCTATTAAATGGGAATTAGAAGATTTGTCACTGAAATATATGAATCGTTCAAAATACGATGAGATAAAATTACATCTCAACAGTACCATTCGTGAACGGAGTGAATATATTGCTCGATTTACCGACCCCATTAAAGAAAAACTTAAAGCCAATGATATTAAATATGAAATCAGCGGCAGACCTAAGCATATTTTTTCTATTTTTAACAAAATGGAAAAGCAGGGCAAAAAATTTGAGGAACTCTATGATTTATTTGCCATTCGTATTATATTGGACACCAATGACAAAAATGAATGTTTCTTTGCTTATGGTATTGTCTCAGAATTATATACCCCTGTGCCCGAACGGTTTAAGGATTATATCTCTGTGCCTAAACGAAACGGTTATCAGAGTTTGCATACCACAGTCATAGGACAAGACGGCAAAAGAGTTGAAGTACAGATTCGTACAAAAACGATGCATGAGGTTGCCGAAAAGGGAGTTGCTGCACATTTTCAATATAAAGCTGAAACCATAGGTACAAATTCCTTGTTTTTCAAAGATAAAGAATTAACCGAGTGGGCTGATTGGATACGCGATATCTTAAATACTCCGAGCGATGAAGCTGTGGGGCAGTTACAAGAAAGCTTTAAACTCAATTTATATCAGGATGAAATTCAAGTCTTTACACCAAAAGGAGAATTGAGAAGTTTACCTGTCGGCGCCACTCCCGTTGATTATGCTTTTGATATTCACTCTGCTGTTGGCAGTAAATGTATCGGAGCAAAAGTGGATGGAAGAATCGTTCCCTTAGATTATAAATTGCGCAATGGGGAAACAGTTGAAATTATTACTTCGAAAAATCAAACACCAAGTAAAAACTGGGATAAATTTGCCGTCACCCATAAAGCAAAATCTGCCATACGTAAATATCTCAATGAAGAAAAACGCCGCCGAACGATAGAAGGCAAAGAATTATGGGAGAAAAAATCGAAAAAATTCGGCATAACAATTAATGAAGATGATTTGGAACGTATAGTGAAATCTCTCAAATTTGCCAATAAAGGTGAGTTTTATTATTCACTTGGTTCCGGCGATGCAAGTATTGATACCGTAGCCGAGAAAATAAAAGTTCGCTTAAAACCCGGTTCCCCGATTCATCAGGGTGATAATCAATCGGCACCTATTACGGAAGAAACCTTCGACATTATACTCAAAACGGCTCGCGGTAATGCAAGCGGTGTTGTTCTTGGGGGTGATTCTAAAGGATTGAGCGGCATTGCATATTCGTTTGCGCGATGTTGCAACCCCGTGCCGGGAGATGAAATTTGGGGGGTTGTCTCCACGGGCAATGCAATTAAAGTGCATCGCAGAAATTGTCGCACCGTAGAAGAAATCTCGGAAAAGAACCCTTCTCGTCTCTTGGTACTGGATTGGGCGGAATTGCAATCGGAGGATTTTGTTGCGGCAATACGTGTCACCGGCGATGACAGGAGCGGTATGTTGAGCGATATTACCACTGCAATCATTGGTTTTAACAATACAAATATTCGCGGCGTGAACATTCATGCTTTCGAAGCACTTTTCGAGGGTGTTCTTACCGTATTAGTCAAGA
>JAYRWZ010000327.1:0-5983 GCA_041917875.1 Chloroflexota bacterium
TTGCTTTATATTTCACACTACTTGTACCGGTTACATTGATTGATTTCATTTCCGGAGCATTTTGGAATGAGTTTGCCCCATCGTCCATATCTGATGAGTCTCTATCCCTATTGTTGTCATAATATGCTTTTATGCCGCCCAATGCAATGCTTCCATTGTCATTGTCTTTCATAATATTATATACAATCAGTATTTTGTTGGATTTTGTATCTTCTACGTTAACAGCGCTCCCTCTGTTTCGCGATATAACGTTTCCGCTGAGTGGAGTATTGAGAAGTCCGACCGACACATCGCTGCATTGACGATTTATCAATATTCCGTCTCCTCGGTTTGCATTGTCTGTATTGTCAATACCACCTATCATATTGGAGTAAATTTTTATTCCTCTGCTAAGACTAGAGCGACACCATATTCCATGATTAGATCTCATAATTGAGTTTTCTGAGACGTCAACATCCGTACATCCGTCCAAAACAAGTCCGGCGTCATTTTGCAATAACTGTGAAGAATCGCCAATATTGGTTCCTAACTGATTCCTTCTGATTGTTATCTTACTCGGTTGATATGTCACCTTAGGAGCAAAATTTGTCGAGAAACTGTCAATAGTTGCAGCGCTGACCTTTGAGGATATAGAATTGTTGAGAAGTTTTAAGGACGATATATTACCATTTATTCTAATACCGGACAATCCACAAGGTAAGTTATGAGATAGAGGCAGATGAACACCAAGTTCATTATAACCAATTACAATGTTTTTCGTTGAATCAAATGATCGCATCCATATACAATTTCCGGTGGTTCCAATAATTCTATTAAATAATTTTGGATCGTTTTCATGCCCTATTGTTAGGTTTATGGCTTTGTCGCCGATAAAAATCCCTGTATTAGAGGAGTAAACAGAGTCTCCAATTTTGATACCGATTTGGTTCCTTTGAATTGTTGTATTTTCAGCACTAAACAATGCTATCGCAGTTGATGCTTTTCCGAATGAATTATTTGTTATACTTATATTTTTGCCACCTGTTCTGATTGCTGCTTGCCCAATTCTTCGGCTACCATCGTTAGTAACAGAAAAATTTCTGTCGGGCACTAATGCAAACATATTACTATCAATAATTATATTGTTTGATCTTGAGCCTGTAAAATCAATGCCATAATTCTGATGACTGCCGAAAACACATCTTTTTATTATGACATTATAACTGTTGTCAATTCTAATACCAGTCTTTTGATTTGTTGTGTCAAGATAATTATCCGAACCTACCGCAGAATTATCCACGTGATTAAATTGAAAACTACAGTTCTGAATTATTGTTTGCTCCTGATGTGGTTCTTTATGCCATACCACAATTCCTGTGCCTCGATTATAAGAAAAGAATGAACTTTTTACGATATTTCCACGCCCTCTTATAAGTAAAGCATCCCTTTTGTTACCGAAATCGTTATTTGCATTTAGTGGATCAAAACCAAAAGAAACATTCTCAATGGTGTTGTTATGAGAATTTTCATCCATTTGCATCGCCCACGATGCACCCCACTCCGAATTGTTGTGTATGATGAAATCAGTGTACCCTATAGTTCTACCTGTGAAGCTATTGCCACTTGCATTATTCAATACAATTCCGGAGTTTCTGTTGTTAAATATTTCAATTGACTTAAACTGTGAATTGTTGCATTGAATGCTAAGTGCGATAACTGTAAACCCAGTTAACTTAAGGTCTTCAATAATCGATCCCGATGCACCGGAGTTAAGAATTAATCCATGAGTTGCCCCAAAACCGTTTCCATAGTCGCCATTAATTGTGCTCCCTTTCCCCTCAAAATGTATTAGAGCACTGATTTGTGGCAACGGATATCCAAGATTGTACACCTGTTTGTCAAATGCAAATGTAATTTTTCCACCGCCAAACCTATTCGCGTTTTCTATTGCTGAACGCAGCGTTTTAGGTGAAAAAATCCCATCGTCTAAATTGGAGTCGGACAGATCTAGTGTTGATTCTACCCTATAAGTTTGTGCAGCTAATGAAGACACCCCTATCAAGTTCAAGGGAACTATAATAGATAAACTCAAGAGTAACGAATGGAGATAACTTTTCATACTTCACCTGTTATGTATTTGATAATAAACTATTTATCAATTATTCGGGTTTGCTTCCCAAGAAAGCAATATTGCAAGTATCAGATGTAGTTTATACTCAAGCAAAAGTGGTTTCATTGTCAGAATGCGTGCACATAATTAACAATCATGGCAATCAATCATATACATCCTCAAAATCACTTTAATCTTAGTATAACAATGTCTCGAATGAGGACACCGTAGTTTTCGTGTTTGATATGTGTTTAAAAATATAGCGGCTTACACAAATGAACGACCTAAAAGGACAACCTCCGCAAAGATACACAATTTTCCATTGTTTACAAAACATATTCCTTCTTCGGTTCTCTTGTTTACTCCAAAGACATAAGTGCCGTAATTGCAGCCACATCAATAATGTCTTGTACGGAACACCCGCGCGATAAATCACAATACGGTTTATTTAATCCCTGAATAAGCGGACCAATCGCTTGTGCACCTGCAAGTCTTTCACTCATTTTATAGGCAATATTACCTGCATCCAAATTAGGGAAAATAAAAATATTGGCTTCGCCCGCCACGGGAGAATTTGCTGCTTTCTTTTGCGCAATTGCCGGAACAATTGCCGCATCAAATTGTAATTCGCCATCAGCAATTATATCAGGGTACATTGCTGAAAATATACGATATGCTGTTTGTACTTTTTCTACCGATTCATGCTTTGCACTGCCGTATGTTGAAAATGATAAAAAAGCTACCCGTGATTGCATATTCGTTACTTTTTGAAAATTTTTGACAGTAGAAAATGCTATATCCGCTAATTGTTCCGATGTGGGATAAGGCACCACACCGCAGTCTGCATAGCCATAGACTTTATCATCAAAAAGCATAAGAAACCAACTGCTTACGGTTTTTACGCCTTCTGCCAGGCCCACAGTGTGCAAACCCGCTCGCAAGACATCGCCCGTTGAAGATAGTGAACCGGCAACGCATCCGTCGCAATCGCCTTTAAATAATGCAATACCTGCCCAATATAATGGTTGGGCAATAAGCTCGCTTGCGGCTTGATAGGTTATATTTTTTTTCTTGCGTAATTCGAAAAATATGTCTGTATAGTGACGGGTCAATTCTGATGATGACGGATCAATAATCAATGGGGCAAATTCCAAACACTGTGAATCAATAATCGAACAGATATTTTTTTTATTTCCTATAAGTACGGGTTTAGCAAGAGCGTGTTGTGTTATGTATTGTGCGGCTCGAATGGTGCGTATGTCTTCGGCATCAGGGAAATAGATTGTTCGCAATGCCGCTTGAGCTTTCGTGTAAATGTCTGAAAGAACTTGATGTTTCATCATTATTTTTTTGTGAAGTGAAAAAGTCCGCAGGCATAATCTGAATGTGCAAGTAATTCTATGGTCGGATTTTCCATGAATTGATTATTGTCATCAATACCCGATAATTTTACTAATGTGAGATCTGAAAAATATTCTAATATCTGTATTGGTGAATGAATGCGATGGGCATTGTAACATAAACGAGGTTTGCCGACAGGAAGTGCGAAATATAAATTACCGCCTTTGGCAAGTACGCGCGCAAGTTCTTTGCATGCTTTTCGTGTGCCGTCGGGGTCAAGTGCATCGCCATAGCGACCCAAGCCTATATGTTCGGCAACATGCAAACATGAGAGCGAAGGTATGGAATTATCATCAAAAGGCATTGCCAAAATACTTCCTGCCCGTGAATCAAAATTCGGCAAATTTGCTTCAAGCGGTCGTATATCAATAAAGGTGACTTTGGTGACGGTAGTAAGAAATCCTACATAATCAATGCGTGAAGCCACATCTACATGCCACTCCGTGCCGGATTGCACAATATTGCGCGCTGACCAAATGTCCTGATAAAAATAATGTCGTAAAAAGGGTGTTGTTGATAATTTGTCATGTAATTGAGGAGCAATATCAATAATACGTATTTTCTCGGCATTCCTCATTGTAGAATATCGAAACCATTGACCAAAAAAGCTGAGATATGCCGGAAAAGCATGGAAAAATTTTATAGGGTCGAAAAATGGTAATATCCATCTGTATATTACCACTAAAAAATTCTTTATCGGGTTTGAAAATTTAATCATAGCTCTGAATCGATTCTAATAGTATTGATAAAACTTCTTTTACTGAATATGGAGCTGATTTCCAATGCAATGTGCGGATACTCTCCAATGCCGCTGCATTACAATGTCTTACGGCATCATCAATAAACAAGGTCTCTTTTGGATTCCACCCACATTCTTCGAGCACATAGCGAAAGCATGAGGCATCGGGCTTTCTATGACCGATATTACATGAAAAAAAACACTGCGGAAGTGCAGAAAATATTGCCGGAAATTGATGGTGAATATGAGCCAAATGTAATGGATTGATATTGCTGAGTATTGCTATGGTATATCCTTTTTGTAATAATGAGTTGAGCATTGGCTCGGCATAATCATAAAAACCTTGCAGCATGAAATTCCATGCATCATCAAATTGCGCATTTTCTATATTTCCTTTATAACCCAAAGCCAATGATATTTCTTTACGAAAAGTATCGGTTGAAATAGCCCCCTTTTCATATTCCGCAATGACGGATAATTCTTTCTCCTGAGAAAACTCCATTGTTGCAGGGAATATTTTTGCCAATTTTTGAGCTGTTTCTTGATAATTTACCTTGTAAAGCACGCCGCCCAAATCAAAGAGAATATTATGAATCATTGGTCTGCCATACGAATTATTGCTTGTAATAACTGCGTCGGAGTAATGGAAACTATGCCGGGTTCTTCGCAAACCACTCCGGCGGCATAATTTGCAATGGCGGCGGCTTCTTGTATTGAAGCACCGCCCGCAACCATTGCCGTAAGTGTGGCAATGACGGTATCACCTGCGCCGGAGACATCAGCCACGTGGCGCGCACGCGTTGGAACTGATGATATTCTGCCATTTTTCTCAAATAATCGCATGCCGGCTTCACCCAATGTGATGAGGACATTTTCGCATTGCAATCGCAATAATAATTCTTTCCCGGCTTTTTCTACTGCTTCGGCGGAATCTAAGGCAAACCCTAAAGCGTCTTGTGCTTCTTTTCTGTTGGGCTTAAAACAATAGACCCCCTGATAATCGAAAAAAAATGATTTTTTCGGATCTACAAAAATAGGTATATCGTTTTTTGCTGCATATTGGTGAACACGATGAATTAATGCCGGTGCAATTACACCTTTATTATAGTCCTCGAATATAATAGCGGAAATATCGGAATGTTGTGAAATGCGGCGAATAATTTCTTCCATTATCTCGGTTGAAATTATTTCTCGCGACTCCCTGTCCAATCGTGTAATTTGCTGATTATTACCAATGACCCTTGTTTTAACTGTTGTGGGTCTTTTATCATCCACAATCAGTGCATCCGGCGCGATGCCTTCGTTTTCGCAAAGTTCCATCATTCTTTTTCCGGTATTATCATTGCCGATGACACCACAAAGGATTGGCTTAAGTCCAAGAGAAAACAGGTTAAATCCGACATTTGCCGCTCCCCCTAAGTGCATGGTCTCGTCTTCAATATCAACCACGGGGACGGGGGCTTCAGGCGATACTCGCGTCACTTTGCCCCAGAAATATCTGTCAATCATTACATCGCCGATGATTGCCACTTTTTTACTTTTTGCCTCAGCTAAATATGTACGTACACTTTCCTCACTAATGTTCATTACCATATATGTTTTCACTAAGAATACCAAAAAAAAAGCCGATGATGATTTCATCGGCTTTTCAATTTACGAAAGTTTTTCCGCTTTCTTCACTTTTTGTGCTTATTTAACATATATCATGCGGCGGGTCAAGCTCTGACCATTCGCTGTCAATGTGTAATTGTAAA
>JAYRWZ010000328.1:0-6735 GCA_041917875.1 Chloroflexota bacterium
AATCGTCGTTCGATTAAACCCGGAACAAAACGATATTTTAATCAAGAACACTATCAATTACGCTATGTCAATGAACGATTATTTGCTTGGATTGATAGTTTTAGAACACTTGTCATCAGATATGAAAAAAAATCAGTAAAACATCTTGCTTTTTGTCATTTAGACTGTGCTATTATTATCTTAAAGAATCTTTAAACAAGTTCATTGCTATATACAATAGTTCTCATACATGTTGAGTATTCAGATTCTTACATGGAAAGAAAGTCAAGCGTGGAATCTCGACAATAGCTGAAACCGTGGTATAGTTCAAAAAAAACAACTTTCCTCCAAAAAGAGCAGAAGTTGCTGCGAAAAATATAGTTGACAACTTATTACGCTACCCCTATGATCTGTTCTTATCAACGGAAGGTATTGTTTATTCTTTACCATAGAAATTCTCAAAAAACTTTTCAATACTTGCACCGGCAGGCAAACCCAATTTCTTTCTAATATTACCACGATATTTCTCAACGCTGCGATCTGAAACACCCAGCATTAAAGCAATTTTTGAACTCGGTAATTTCATCTTTAACAAGGCACAGGTAATTATTTCTTTCTCCTGCAAACTGCTGTAGCGCTCACCTATAATTTTCATAAATTCCCCATAGACGCTTTGCAATTGCAGAAACATCACCGAGCGTTCACTCTCATCTATTGAACGACTTTCCAATATCTCCATCAAATGATAGATCTCGCGTTTACTTTCGCTGCGGCTTAATTCCGCTATCTCTTCTAATTTTCTCGATATTGTTGTAATAAATTGACTTTTTTGTACCAAACGTTCTATCATTGCCGTTAATTCTCGTTCCTTGTGCATGAGATCTTGTTTTAACAACTCATTTTCTTGCTTTTGTTTTTCATAATGTAATTGTGCTATTTCAGCTTCCTTTTCTGCCAATACACGCTGTTGTTCTTTTTCGGCTATTTGACGTTCAAGGGTAAAAGAGTGGTAACGTGTTTTTACATCCTCGTCAAAAGTAATTTGTTGCAATCTATAATACTCCTTTAAATGTACATTCGCCAACTTCCAATTTTGGGTTTGTTCGTACAATTGAGATAATGCAAAATGTTCTACACTTTCTTTATACGGATTATGTAATTTTATTATATGATCAAGCGTTTCTTTACGCAATTCAATAGCATAAAGCGGATTGGAATTTTCATTTGACTCTGAACCATGTATAGAAGCAATATTTCCTTGCACGGAGACAATCTCGTGTATATCTGATAACTCCTTAAACAGTGTAAGAGCTTGTTCATAATATTGCAGTGCTTCCAAGAGTAGTCCTTGATAATAATACACATTACCAATGTTATTTAACGATTTTGCTACGCCCTTTTTTATGTTATTTGCAACACAATATTCATATACTTCTTTATGTATTTTCAATGACTGTGTATAATCTTGCATTTTCGTATATATATTACCAATATTCGTTTTCGTTATTAATGCAGAATATGTTTCACCTATTTCTTCTGTTAAGTATAAAGATTTGTAATAATATTCTAGAGCTTGGGAATATTTCTGCTGATCCTTATATAACAAGCCAATATTACAAAGACAATCTGAAACATTTTTTTTCTTATCTAATTGTTCGGAGATGTATAATGCCTCTTGATATACCCGCAACGATTCTTCATAAAGAGAACTGCTGTGACAACAATTACCCTTTCCTATTAACATAGCTATTCTGTTTTCCGAATCTTGCGTTTTTTCATTTATTTCTAGTCCTTTATCGAAAGAATCAATTGCTTTGTCAAAAACAGACATATATTTATAAAACGACCCTATGTTAGCATAGTATTTTTCTACAAGATTAATATTGTTGTACTTTTCAGCATGAAGAAGTTGTTGTTGAAAACAATCATAGGCATTATTGTATTCGCTTTTATGTAAATACACCCATCCCAGATGAGTCAAAACATTCGCATGATACATATAGTTTTCTGATTTTGCCGAAAATTTTTGCGAAACAAAACCCCATTCTAATGATTTTTCTAAATTTCCCTTTTTAAGAAAGAGTTTAGCCAGCATATACGATGTCCGCATACGATCTTCATCAGAAAATTCATTATCACTCAACAAATTAGAATTTCTTATCAACTCTTCTGCTTTAACAATATCTTCGTTTTCAAGCAGTGTATATATTTTTTCACATAAATTCATAGAAACAAAAATATAACTTTTTTAAAAGCCACCCAACAATTTACGACAGTTATGAGCATTGAATACTGCACTGCGATTTTATAATACTACAAATATAAACCTTTAGAAAAAAGGGACAGGAGCATACCTATTCACTATGCCCCTGTCTTATTGTCTTTTATTTCTGAATAACTACGGGTGTGCTGATGCTGCCCGTGGCTGTGGTTAAGACAAGCCGATACATACCCGACAGCAGTGCGTCTGCCTGTAATTCTGTGGAATATGTACCCGCAGTTTGCGTCGCTTTTACTATCTCAATAACTGTATTTCCCAATACATCTTGAAGCAATAGAGTATAGTGACCGTTTACCGGAATTTGATAATAAATGGTAGAAAAACTTTGTACGGGATTCGGATATACACTCACACTTGATATGTGCTCTGCATTTTCTGCGAGTATATCCTCTTCGCTCTCTTTTAATAATGGATTAGCCAATGCACCGATATTGTATTTGCGATTTAATTCATCAAATATAGCCGTTCTTTGAGTATAATTTGCACTATTAAGCACAACAGCTTCGGCAATTTGTCCCAAAAATGGATCACCGAACTCAACAAATGAATATCCATTATGATAGCGTGTTTGTTGAACAACGGCACCAAGACCACTTAATTGATTACCGCCTTGAATACTGGGAATACGGAAATTAACTGCAACAGCACCTGCTTCAATAATAGCTCCCGGAGAATTGAGGGACAAACGATTACGACTGCCATCATAGACAAATTGCACTAAATAGACTCTATTGGGTAATACCTGACGATTAAGATGCCATGCACGTAATTGATCCCATGCGCCCGCATAGAGTCGGAAGCCGTCTATGTACATATTAAAGCCGCCGGTGATATCACCCAATTCCATAATCATTTGACGATTAGTCACATTGGCACCGGTGCGAATGACTGCTAATATCGTTTTACTTGTACCGCCCGACAGCTCAGGAGATGTCATTATCTGCATACCGCGTCCAACACCGAATTGCACTACGGGATGACTATTGATAAGAAATGCGGCACTATTACGCAAAGCAGGACGGCGTGCCATCACGGTTTGCTCGGCATTATCATCATTGCCGGCAACATCTGCCCAAAAATCAATCGGGCTATTATCGGGACCTGCATTTGTACCCGCATGAAAATGTACTATTCGATTGTCTATGGCATTGGGATCTCTGATGGCAAATGATGCACTTAATGCAGGTTCATAGCCCGGAGAAGAAGCCATTAATTGTTCAAATGGTGAGGCAGCGCCAAATGTAAGTGTTCCATACCGTGCAATACCGTCTCCATTGAGTAATGCCTCGACGGGTGAATCATTGAGCATTCGATTAGTAATAAAGACTTCGCGCCCTTCCACATCAAGATCACGATTATTCAATTCGTCAATAGCTTCAACAGTAACATCGGGTTGCATCATCTGAGCAATATCAACCGAGCTTGGCTGTTGAACAAAACCCAAACGATCGGCTGTCACTTCTATGCGATTATAATCACCAGCAGTTGAGCTTGCAGCTCCGCCGCCATTCGACTGTGCAAAGCCGGAGTTAGCATTTAAAGAAGCAACCGATGTTATGACTATACCACATTGCTCATTATCATCCACTTTTGCAGAGAAACTTGCACGAACGGTGATGTTTTTACTTGTATTATCGGCAACCGATAAAGATAATCCCGAAAATGTCAGTGTTGAGGCGGCATCAAGTTCCGCTATTTTTGTTTCGCCGTCGAATAATGCAACACTGCGTAAATATTGTGCATTGCTTATGGATAGTGTCAGCGAGGTAAGAATGGTCGGATACTCATCATCATCGCCCGATGCACCTCCATCACGAATGGTAAAGCCCATCACTCCTACTGAATTGGATAGTGTTAATGGCGATGATTGATAAAGATGATATGGTATATTCTCCGAATACATAAATCCGGGTGTTGCAATAATATCACTTAAAGCATTAGGAGGAACTATTTGTGTAAATTTCGCTATAAAGCCATCATTTGTGCCACCACCGAATGAAGTTTGATGCACTCCACTTGTTGCAATATTATTTGTGCTGTTAGTTCTGCCGGCAAGATAAAAATGCGCTTGATTATCGGAAGTGACTGCTAATCCGCCATCAATCAAAGCACCGCCAAAATAGGATCCAAATCGGCGGACACCATTTGTTGTGAAACTTGCAACAAAGGCATCTTCCGAACCACCTCCATAATTTGGTTGATAGGCATCAGCAGTAGAAATTGCAGTGGAACTTGATGTGGTACCTGCAACCAACACATTACCGTTTATATCAACAGTCACACTATGTAAAGCGTCTGATTGCGTACCGCCATAATATGTGCCCCACAGTAGTGCACCGTTTGTACTGAATTTTGCCAAAAATCCATCTTGCACAGCATCTCCACGTACTGTTTGATGCGCATTTATTGTTGATATACCGTCAGCACTTGGCGTATTTCCGACAATATAGATATTTCCGGCATTATCTGTTGCAACTCCATTGCCTATATCGGTTGATGAGCCACCATAAAATGTACCCCACTGACGAACACCACTTGCATTGAATTTAGCAAGATAAGCATCGGTACCACTTGGTGAAGACTTATGCGTTCCTGCTGTAGCTATACCTGAACCACTGCTTCCATATCCCGTGATATAAATATTCTCATTTTGATCTGTTGCAACACCATTACCAAAATCACGCCCTAAACCGCCATAATATGTACCCCATTGGCGAGTTCCATTATTGTCAAATTTTACTAAAAAAGCATCCTCATTAAAATTGCCGCTATACGAAGCCAAATGAGCACCGGGCGTTGCAATACCATTAACACTTGATGTTGTTCCGGCAATATAAATACTACCGCTTGTACCCAATGCTATAGCATTACCAAAATCGTTATCATTACCGCCACAATATGTTGACCATTGTCTCACACCCGCACTATTAAATTTTGCGATAAAACCATCTGAACCACCGCCGTTTGTTTGTTGAAATGCACCGATTGATGCAATTCCGCTTGAGCTAAATGTATTTCCAACTATATATACATTGTTTGATAGATCAATAGCAATACCATAACCGAAATCACCATTTGAACCGCCCATATAGGTAGCCCATTGTCTAATGCCATTACTATTAAATTTTGCTACAAATATATCGGTTCCTCCTGCAATTGCTGTTTGATATGCTCCGGAAGTTGCTATGGAACCTGCACTATTTGTTTCGCCTGTGACATAAATATTATTTTCAGAATCTCTGGAAATTGAACGAATAATATCTGAACTTATTCCCCCAAAATATGTCCCCCAACTTAATTGCGGCATCGGGTCAATAATTAAGGTTTCTGTGGATAAATAAGAAGGAACCGAACATGTAAATTCATTATGACCGTTTTGTACATATTGCACCATCATTTCTTTTTTCGAGTTCGCCAAATAACTTAACGGTATATGCTCCGATATGCTGCCATGCGATACGTCCATAATAATTTTACCATCGGCTAAATATGTTTTTAGTGCTCCATTATAGCGAAGACGAATATGTTTTGCATCACCACCCGGACGGACATAGAATTGATATTCAACCTTGCCTTCGGCGGAGATAAAAAACTCAAGGTCTATTGATGGATATATGTTTTTATATAACACCGTTTCATAGCTTCGGATATTTTCTATGACTTGATTATGAGTATAATAATTATGTGTCGTAGGATATGACTCACCGGTGACTATCTCAGGATTGGATGATGCACCGACTAATTCTATATCTACCCGATGGAAATGTCGCGTAATTTGTTGAATTTCCGACAATTCTTTAGCTTTTTCTTGTGAATCATGGCGCATCATAAAAAGCGAAGATTCTTCTTTGTTTGGACTAAGAACTTCATCACGATAGCTGTCATAGCTGAAGCCATTAGAACGCAATTGAACATTGAGACCTACCGAACGGAACATAAACTTCACAGCATTGTTCGGCTGATTGTTTTGGTCAAAAATCTGACCTTTGTTTTCTTCAAAACCCATAATGGATTGTGCCATAAATTGTGCTGCTTTTGCTTTATTCTGTGCTTCAACAGATGCAAATGCTGATGGCATTGTCAGCATGACGCAGCAGAGTACCATGACTCGGAATATCCGAGTGAAAAAAAGAAAATTCTTCATGAAAAAAACTCCTTATATAAAATTTGAAAAAAATATCTGATATATTATTTCTACTGAAAAAATAGTTTAATGAGTTTATACCGAGATTACAGTGATTGCAGAAATTTTCTTGACATGAAAAAATTAAACACAGAAAACTGCAAAACTACTTCATTTAGAGTATAGCAATAAATACATAATTCATTTTATTTCTGAATAACTACGGGTGTGCTGATGCTGCCCGTGGCTGTGGTTAAGACAAGCCGATACATACCCGACAACAGTGCGTCTGCCTGTAATTCTGTGGAATATGTACCCGCAGTTTGCGTCGCTTTTACTATCTCCATAACTG
>JAYRWZ010000329.1:0-6773 GCA_041917875.1 Chloroflexota bacterium
CATAAGCATCATGCGGCTTTGACCGATTTCTCAATAAAAATCAATGATATAACCCTCTGTGCAATGGTATCAACGGACAATTACCACTTTCTGCGATACAGTCTCTTGAGCATTGCGCAACACAATGACATAGACCCCCTCTGACCAATCGCTTGTCTGTATCGTGTTACGATGAGTTCCCATACCTTGAATGGTTATGTCTGTTTTTTTACGTCCATGAATATCTGTGATGAACAGTTCCGAATTCTTATCTGTACCTACAGAATAAACAAGTTCAATAGCATTATTGCCCGGATTCGGTGCTACGTTCAATGCTGTTCCTGCACTCGTCATTTGACTCTCATTAACCGAAGTGATGCTGCTTATATCCCACATTTTCGCAGTACCATCACCTGTGGTCACGATTTTATCGCCGGTATCATTAAACATAGCGTATGAAGCCCCATACTGATGACCGATGAGATTCGCTATTACAGCACCTGTCCTAACATCCCAGAGAATAGTATTTCTCCCATTGATTGTAGTGACTATTTTATCGCCGCTTTTATTAAATACAGCAGATATTACTCTTCCAGCAACAAGTGTGTTTAGCAACTCCCCATTACTCGCGTCCCATATCTTGGCGGTTCCATCATGGCTTGCTGTAACTACTTTATCGCCTGCACTATTAAATGTAGCGAATGTTACCGCACCGGTATGCCCGCGCAATGTCACAATCTTAGAGTTTGTTTGTACATCCCAAATCGTAGCACTGCTATCATCATTCGCAGTTATGATTTTATCTCCGGCACTATTCAATTTCGCTGAATAAACATAACCATGCGCAATGGTTGCAAGTAACGAACCCGTGTCTGCATCCCATAAACCGGAAGTATCATTATCACTACTCCTTGTGAATACTCTATCTCCCGCACTATTGAAAACAGCAGCCCGCGCACTTCCCGAAAGTGTTGTGATAAGTGAACCTGTATTGGCGTTCCAAATTTTTGACTTCCCATCTTCGCTTGAAGTTACTATCTTATCACCCGCTGTATTGAAAAGAGCAGAATTAACACGGCCTTTATGCCCGATGAGAGTCATGAGTAATGATCCGGTACTAGCATCCCAGATTTTCGCAGTACTATCAAGATTCGCTGTGATAATTTTATCTCCGGCATTATTGAAAGTCGCAGACACTACTCCTCTCAACGTTGATATTAAAGTATTTCTCATTATATCCCAAATATCGTATTCAGCATTATACAAACTCGATGTTACTACTTTATCTCCGGTACTGTTTATTGACACTGATCTCCCACCCGAACCGCTAAAGATTTGTAGCATGCTTCCGGTGTTTGCATCCCATAACCTATATGTTCCATCTTCACTCGTCGTCACTATTTTGTCACCAGGATTATTGAACACTGCATAAGAAACAGTTCTTGTATGTTCACTCATGGTGAGAAGCAATGCGCCCGTATTAGCATCCCATACATGGGCTTTAGTTCCGTTTCCCGTGACTATCTTATCGTCTGTTTTGTTAAAGAGTGCTGAAGTAATACTATTCGATTCATGTTTGAGCGTGAATATCAGTGAACCGGTAGTGGCATCCCATATCTTGGCAGTGTTGTCATACGTGTTCGCCGTGACTATTCGATTGCCGGCATTATTAAACACCGCTGTGGTAAAATAACCGCTATGTCCACTAAGTGTGAAGAGTACAGTAGCAGTGTTAACATCCCACACCATAACTTTACCATCTATACTAGTTGTTATTACTCTATCACCGACATTGTTAAACACTGCAGAACGAATCCAAAATGTACCACTGAGAGTGGCAACTAATTTGCCTGTGCTTGCATCCCATATCCTGGCTGTATTATCCATACTTGCAGTTAAGACTCTATCACCCGAACTATTGAAATATGCAGAGAAAAGAGCTGCTCCCCACTGCTTCTGCAAAGTAAGTAATAAAGACCCCGTAGTGGCATCCCATATCTTAGCCGTACTATCATTGCTCGCTGTAACTACTCTATCGCCCGCACTATTAAACACTGCAGTTACAATTCTACCCTTATGTCCGCTTAATGTAGCAAATATCTTACCCGTACTTACATCCCATATTTTTGCGGTGCCGTCATCACTCGCAGTCACTACTTTATCCCCTGCACTATTAAACACTGCTGATACGACAATACCTCTATGTCCATTGAATGTCAGTATTACTTTAGCCGTCTTCGCATCCCATACACTCGCGCCATAACCTCCATAGGTCAATATTTTACTTCCATCGGAACTAAAAGACGCTTCTTCACCAACATAAGGCGTGGACCAAATGGGTGTGAGCATTGCTTGTGCATAAAGAGGTTTGTCCATGAGAATCATCACGGACATATACACAAAGAAAATCGCAATTATGCGAGATGATTTGATTGATTTGGCATTTATGGTATTCATCGGAAATAGCTCCAAAGATTGTTGCACGGCGTGACTCTGCAAAAATATACACATTACCACAAAATGATGCACTATATTACTGTCTCTCACCTCGTCGGTGACTCTTCGGAGCAAAGGATATAGTCATTCTTTACAGTGTATAAAAAAACCCATCCCCGACAATGCGGATATGGGTTCATATCTATGAATATCGTGGCTGAAAGAAACTATTTCTCTATTTCCGCCACTTCTACTTTTTCTTTTATTTCTGCATTGTCAGCATTTTCTGCTCTTTCTACGGGAGTTTTTTTGGAGGCATAGCGGAAAATACTGACAAAAAATCCGCCGACCATGGCAATCACTCCAAACCAGACTAAATTTATGAGCGGTTTGATGGATATTTCAGCGGTAAAGACTTCTTTGGGTGCGCTTTGTGGTTTTGCCGTATCGTAAAATGTGAACATAGCGCCCGATTCTTCCAGTGCCGCCCTATCAACATCAAGTTTAGTAAATGCGATTTGCTGTGTCGTATTGGGTATCATCAGCGGTTCGGGAACTGTTTCCATCGAAGGCATTGCAATATTGGCAAATAACGTTAATTCCTTTTTTTCGCCGGTGGACATTGTCACGGTAATCACAGCCCCGGGACGGATGCCGCCATTTTGCGGACCGCCTCGCATAGCCGACATATCGAAACGCTCGAAAGTTATTTTTATTGATGTGTCGGTTGGTAAAGCAATAGTATTGCCTTTTTTGAGGGTCGCTTTTGGTAATTCACCTTCCATTTCCAAAATTTTAGGCGATAAATACACATCTTTGTCAATAGACCAAGAAATTCCGGGTTCTTGAAAGGCGGCTTGTCTTTTATTAAAATCGCTCCAAAACATAACGGGCGCAACGGTGTCGGTTCTATTATTGGATTGTACAACCACATAATAATGATAGCGTTCAATATCTTTTCTTTCTTTCTCCACTTGGTTTTTACCGATATAGGTCATAGTATAACCAAGAATTTTTTGGGGTTGTCCTTGCACTAAACGCGCATGTTCTTTGACGGAATAGCGGGATGTGGCAAGCACGCCAATCATTAATAATGCAATGCCGGCATGACTAATATATGCACCGGTCGAGGAAAATTTGGCGCGCACAACTTTTAATGCTAATTCGGCATTGACAAATAATGCAAACCATGATGAAAAACCCAAAGCAATATACCAAGGGTCTTTAACACCGATAATAAATGAGCCAATAGTTGCTGCAATTGCCAATCCCAGTGGAAATAGTAATTTCTTCATCACTAAGCCGAGCGTTTTTGCTTTCCAGCGCACCACCAATGACACACCGTTCACCATCATGATGACGGTGACTAATGGCAAGTGCAAACGATTATAAAATCCCTGATCAAGAGCCACTTTTGTCATACCGAAAACTTCGGCAAATAAAGGATAGCTTGTACCCAACAAGACAATTAATGCGCTCATCAGGGTTAAGCCCGAGCCGATAGCTAGTAAAAATTCACGCGATTGCGGTGCAAATGATTCTGTTAATACCAGAAAATCTTTGCGTCGCGCAATTAACATTCCCACACCAAGTACAATAAAGGTGGACATGAAAATAACGAGGATAACATAAGCGAACATACCCGGATCAACAAAAGAATGCACGGAAGTATCGCCCAGAACACCGGAGCGCGTCAAAAATGTGGAATATAAAACCAGAATAAATGATGCAAGTGCCAAAAGAATATTTGTCCTTACCAGACCTTTTGTTTTTCTTTGCACAAGCATGGTATGGACAAGCGCCACACTTGTCAGCCAAGGAATAAGCGAAGAATTTTCGACGGGATCCCAAGCCCAATATCCTCCCCATCCCAAAGTTTCATAAGCCCAAAACCCACCGAGCATAATCCCAAAGCCGAGAATGGCGGTAGCATAAAGCGTCCAAGGTAATACTGCATCCACCCATTCATGGTATTGCCTTTTTATCATAGCAGCCATAGCAAAAGCAAATGGCACAGAAAGCGCAGCAAAACCGGTAAATAAAATAGGCGGATGAATTGTTATCCAGATATTATGCAAAAGCGGATTTAGGCCGCGACCGTCAAGAGGTGTATATCCTTTTTGAATGCCGTCTTTGGCGAAGGTGTCCCATATATATGCAAAAGGATTTTTTACTACAAGCAATAAAAGCAAAAAAACCAAAATCACGGAATAAAACACCATGACTTCAGCTTCCCAATTTCTTTTTCGTACATACGGAATAAGTGTCGAGCCAATGAGTGCTACCCATGTTGTCCATAAAAGAAAACTTCCTTCTTGTCCGGCATAACCCGCAGCCATTAAATACCATGTGGGCAAATCTTTATTGGAATAGCTCCATACATAGGTATAATTGAAATCGCTTGTCATCACATTCATCATATTCAGACATAAAGCAATCACAATACCTATGGTTAAACTGTGGAATATTTTTCTTGCAATAGGAAGTGCCTGAGCTTTACCTCTGATTGCCAGAACATAATAAACCGACGATGTGAGCGCAGCACCAAAAAGAAGGTGCATCAGAATCTGACCGACAAAAAAGTCTTTGAGGAAATCGGATAGCATATATGATGAAATATTTGGTGTGAAAATTTGAGGGAATATTGTCACATACCCCTTTTATTACTCTTAATGCGATTTGAGAACCTGACTTGCATGCACATAAGGCGATTCCCCGCCATGAACATGACCTATAATATCTATTGCTTCGCCGTTTTTCATAGAAGGCAGCGGATCATTACCGGTATAATTCACCCGAAACGTCGTGCCTTCGGTATCAATGGCATAAAATTCTTGAGCCGTAAGAGGATGTTCTGCATCAATAACAGCTGCGGAAATAATTTTGATTTTTTTAGCTTGCTCCTCGCTGCCTTGTCCCGTTGCTTCAAGAATTGCTTTATTGAAAGTCGGTGTCGGCAAACTTGTATGTATTGTCATAAAATAACCGGAAACGGCTACGGTACAGACAGTTACAACAATAAAAATAATACGTAATAAGCGCATCGTCGTGTAATTTATTTGGAAGAATTGGACAATTGTTCTGCATTTCCCTCATATTTGGACGGACATTTTGTCAATATATCCGATGCCTGCAATGTTCCATTTTCAATTCTTCCTTTGACGACAATACTTTCTGCAATTTCAAAATTATTGGGGCGAGCACCCTGAAAGATAACCTTTGTTTCATTGTTTTGCTCATCACGCATGGAAAAAGAAAATTCATTGGTTTTGGAATTATATTCAGAACCTTTTTCTTTAATCCACACTCCTTTGACTTGTACTTTCCTCCCCGATTCTTTTGCGGAGGCAATATTGGTATATTCAATTTTACTGCCCTCGAGTGATACAAAAGCAATAATACCAAAAATCAGCACAATGGCTGCTCCAATAAAATATCGTTGTTTCATCTGAATATCTCCTTGTATTAACGTTCGGTTTTTTTCTCAACTTTTTGTAATCTTTGTTCAATGCGATTAAGCGTTATCGCTATGCCTGCCCATGTGATCATTGTGACGACAAGCACCACATAAAGAGCATTGTGAGTTAGAAATGTTTCCATAATTATTGTAGCATCAAATAATTGTTGAAAGAAGTATAGTAAAAGTTAGACTGTTGTTACATGAACTTGATTGATTGCCCCTGATCCAATGATACATATCTTGGCTCATATTCAACAAGCACATCTTTACGATTGTGAATGCAGTTTAGAAAAAGCGAGCCGTGTCCTGGCACTCAAACTCATAATCCAATAAAACAAGATAGTAAATCCCGCATATGCTAAAGACAAAATAATCTGTTTTGTAGTGTCTAAAGAATCCGATGCAGTACTTAGCACGGGTCCGGCATTGCCGCTGTCTTTCGAGCCCGGATGCAAACCGTCATAAAGTCTCGGAAGAATATAGATAAAAAAGAGTGCGGCGATGCATCCCAACACCGAATAGACACTGCTCAATCGTGCACGTTTTACAGGGTTTTCAATGGCAGATCTCAAAGCGAAATATGCTCCATAGACCAGAAGCAACACAAAAATTGATGTTTGCCTTGGATCCCAATTCCAGAATTTTCCCCAATTAAACTTAGCCCACACAGCTCCGGTAACAGTAGCAAGTATGCAAAAAACAGTGCCTGCCATTGCTGCCGAAGAGGAAAGAATGTCATATTCGGAAAGTGGGCGGCGCAAATATCTTATACCATAAATCATACTGACCACATAAGCAATAAAGGCAATCCAAGCAGCGGGAACATGGAAGAACATAATCCGAGCGCGTTCTTCAAGCCCCATAATAAAGGGCAAGGTAAACATAGGGTTTTTTATTC
>JAYRWZ010000330.1:0-3326 GCA_041917875.1 Chloroflexota bacterium
ATGTGAAGGCGACGGTCTATTCGGAAGATAATATCACCATGCCGGGTGGTTTTACCTTGGCATTGGGAAGCAATATAGCATGGTTGAACAGTGCCAACAGATTGCTGCATTTTTATGGTACGGGAACCTTCACTTTGACACGTACACGGCTCACAATGTCTATGTTTTACAAGCAAGGCAGGGATGATAGTTTTGTGATTTCGGGCGGACGATTCGGAAATTTTGGCGTGACCTATCCGAATGGTGCATTGGGGCTTGCATTGGGTTTTGATACCAAGTTCACAGCCATGAATGATGTGCATGTGATCTGTGAATTGTGGAATCCTGATATAGCTAAACCTATGAATTCGGGTGCTTTACTCGGTTTGAGGATTGCCAACACTCATGTTGCCGCCGATTTTGGATTATCGGTATGGACGGCACCTGCTATTGCTCCGTTTGTCAGTTTTGTGTGGACACCTCAGTTCTAAAAAAACGCAGTATTTGCAAATTTTTCTTTGTATTTCGGCTTAGCTTTCTTATTTTTGCTTCTCTTTTATGCAAACATTTGATTTATAGGGAGCTATGGCAACAGTAACAAAAGCAGACATCGTTAATACGATCGCCGAGAATATCGGCTTGACTCGTGTAGAAACAAAAGTAATCGTTGAAGGCGTTTTCTCCGCCATCATTGACGCACTCGCCGAAGGAAATCGCATAGAGCTTCGCGGTTTTGGCGTATATTCGGTAAAAAGCCGCAAATCGCGTATGGCTCGCAATCCTCGCACAGGCGATCCGGTTGCATTGGACAAACGTTTTGCTCCAATTTTCAAAGCATCGCCGGAATTTCAAAAAAGAGTCAATAAAGACTTGAGTAAAAAAGGTCGTTCATCAAAAAAATAAGTGTATAATCGGCAATGATGCCGATTGAAGCATTTGATGACATAAGGTAAATGGAAAAAGAGCAAACGGTATCAAAAAAATGGGCAATAGTAGCTGTCGTGCTGACGGTAATTATAGGGAGTATTTCTTTTGGCATTGCCCGATATGAAATAGAAACTACAAAACCGAACAAAGAGCAAACATATGCTTTAGCTAATAAATATTATGATGCCGGCGATTTCGGCAATGCAGCGGCATTATATGAACGCTACTATAAAGTCTTTGGCGTAACTGATCCGGCAGTGCGTATTGATTACGGATACGCACTTTTTAAATCAGGTAAACCAAAAGAGGGATTGGCAATGACACAAAGTGTGTTTAGTGTTGATTCCGATAATCCGGTGGCTCAGCTGAATCTTGCATTTATGCACTATGAAGCCGGTAATGCAAAACAAGCAGTCGAATGGCTGAAAAAATGTGCAGTGAATCCGAGAGACTCAATGTTGGCCGGACGTGCACGAGTTGCTCTAGAACAAATTGCGCAACAATAACAAGATAATTTTATTCACTATACGTCAAGCGAGGTCATTATGCCATGCGGAAAAAAACGCAAGCGTCATAAAATGGCGACGCATAAACGCAAAAAACGTTTACGCAAAAACCGTCATAAAAAGAAAGGTCGTTAAGTATGTTCACTCTATCGTGAACTCTTTAACATACAATTCAAGTACCGACTGTCTATACATTGTTTGTATGCAGTCGGTTTTTTTTTACTTATGGCATTTTTCTCAAACAAAAGTGATTTTCATTGTCAGAATATGTTTCATCATTGAAAATTAGGTTAATCAATCATGTACATCCTCAAATTCACTGTAATCCCGGTATGTTTTGTGTACTGTAAACAAGTGATTATAATTATTCTATCGAGAAAGTGGACATATACGTATGAAATTATCTGATTATTCTATGATGCGTGTGGGGGTCTGTTCGCCGGAGTTACGCGTAGCTGATATTCGTTTTAATGCAGCACGAATATGTGATGCCATGCGTGAAGCGTCGCATCATGATTGCTCGGTACTTGTTTTTCCCGAGTTGGCTTTAACAGGATACACATGTGCCGATTTATTTTATCAGTCATCATTGCGTGAACAAGCCGAGCGTGGTTTGGAAGAACTCTGTTATTGTTCGGAAATCATGAATATGACGGTATTTGTTGGTATGCCCTTAGTACACAAAGGTAAATTGTTTAATTGTTGTGTCATTATCTCTCAGGGCGATATCGTAGCTATTGTACCAAAAACATATTTACCTAATACGGGCGAATATTATGAAGAGCGATGGTTCAGTTCGGCTGCCGATACCGAAGAAAAAACTATTATACTGTGCGGTGAAGAAATTCCGTTTGGAACTGATATTTTATGTGTAGCCCGCCACGATAATCGTATTATTATCGGTTGTGAAATTTGTGAAGATATGTGGTCGGTCATCCCGCCAAGTTCTTTGCAATCTCTTGCAGGAGCGACCGTACTTGTAAATTGTTCGGCGAGTGTAGAATTATTGGGTAAAAAACCATATAGAGAACAGTTAATTTCTTCACAATCGGCGCGGTGTATTGCGGCGTATATCTATGCGGCTTCCGGTGCCGGTGAATCAAGTACGGATGTCGTTTTCAGCGGGCATTGTCTCATTGCTGAAAATGGAACCATACTTGCACAAAATGAGCGATTTTCTTTTGATACACAAATTGCTTATGCCGATATTGATATTGAAAAATTATATCAGGAACGACTAAAAAATAATTCATTTGCCGCCGGACGAAGTACTCACTATAGAATAATAGCCATTGATATAACCGAAAGAGAAACAGCGAAATTTTATCGTACTTTTAATCCAATGCCCTTTGTGCCTCCACACAGTAATGAGCGCACGGAACATTGTCATGAAATTATGATGATACAGTCCACAGGATTAATGAAACGCTTGAAGCATATCGGTTGCACAACAGTAACAATAGGGCTTTCCGGAGGTCTTGATTCCACTCTAGCATTATTGGTTTGTGTGAAAGCATTTCAACGATTGGGCTATAATGCCGCAGATATTATTGCAGTAACGATGCCCGGATTTGGGACAACCGAGCGCACCAAATCCAATGCTGTTGCTTTGGCGGAATGTCTTGGTATTACTTTAAGAATAATTTCTATTCATGATGCCGTGGCGCAACATTTTCGCGATATTGGTCATGATTCAGAAATTCATAATATTGTTTTTGAAAATGCGCAGGCACGTGAAAGAACACAAGTGCTCATGGACATAGCTCAACAAACAGGTGGCATTGTTATCGGCACAGGCGATTTATCGGAATTAGCTTTAGGGTGGTGTACCTATAATGGCGACCACATGTCTATGTATGGCGTTAATAGCGGGGTTCCCAAAACATTAGTTCGTTATATTATTGAGTGGGCAGC
>JAYRWZ010000331.1:0-2364 GCA_041917875.1 Chloroflexota bacterium
CACACTGACAGGCATTGGGATGCCCTCGCAGTTTATGGATGACTATGCTTTTTTCACAAAAACTATAAGAAAGGGGTAGTGGATGGTGTTTTCTTTACTGCTCGGAACAATTGTAGGATTTGTCCTTGCCGTCCCGCCGGGACCGGTGGGTGTAACAACATTAAAAGCAGGTTTACGAGGCGATGAGCGTGGAGGAGTGCTCATCGGACTTGGTGCGGGTGTAATGGATTTATTCTATTGTCTCTTTGCAATGCTTGCAACGTCTGCGCTTTCTTCTTCATTGGAAGCGTTTTTTGGGGATTATCCGCTTGCGATGGTTATTTTTCAAGTGCTGTGTGTACTTATGCTTGTGGGTTATGGCATCATGGAGTTGCGCTCTTCTCGTGTGCAACAATGCTTACAGCAAGATTCGCATCTCGGTCGCTTGCGTGTTCTTGCGGAACGTCTGAAAAAAAATGGTCCGTTTTTTATCGGCATAGCAATAGCGCTTATGAATATAGCCAATCCCACCTTCCTTCCTTCGCTTGCTTATACATCTATGGTAATACAACACTCTTCGTTTTTTGAGAATACCGCCCTGAATTGTTTACTTTTTTCTGTCGGCTTTGGTATCGGAAATTTCGGATGGCTCTATTCCATTCTTAAAATTGTACTGTTTTACAAAGACCGTTTTTCACCCGAGTTTACTCTGCGTTTGCATCGTTTTGCGGGCTTCACCATGATTGGAGCAGGTACCTTGCTCGGTTATAGAGTATTGTTCACTAAGGGTTCGGAAATTGCTCGCTTATTATTTGCTTTCTAATACGATTATTGTTCGATCGACGCTTTGAGGATGCCTGATTGCAGAGTGCAAGTCGGGCATTTTTTTTGTTCTGTCAGTGACAATGAATTGATGGCGTAAACGACTATACGACCTACTATTTCATTTACACCACCAATGTTATTATGACTTCACATTCCTCCATATATGCGCATCGCCAGAACATAGTTACCCTTGGGGATTTGCGTTCATCCGGCTATACTTCTCTCAGCATTCGTGATGAAATGCGCAATAATTTACGCCATAAATTACTGAATGGTGAAACACCGTTTCATGGTATTTTCGGCTATGAGCACACGGTTATTCCCGATATAGAAAGGGCTGTTCTTTCTCGCCATACCATGATTCTTCTTGGATTGCGGGGACAAGCCAAAACACGTATAGCTCGGTTATTGGTCAATGTCTTGGATGAATGGATTCCGTATATAGCCGGTTCGGAGATTCATGATGATCCTTTGGCTCCTTTGTCGCGTTATGCACTTGATCGCATTGCCGAACATGGCGATAATACCCCCATTGAATGGTTGCATCGTTCGCAGCGTTATATTGAAAAATTAGCTACGCCCGATGTGTCTATTGCAGACCTTATTGGCGATGTTGATCCGATTAAAGCAGCAACATTAAAATTACCTTATTCCGATGAGCGTGTCATCCATTTTGGGCTGATTCCCCGCTCTCACCGCTCTATTTTTGTCATAAATGAATTGCCTGACCTTCAACCGAGAATACAAGTGGCTTTGTTTAATATTTTGCAGGAATCCGATATACAAATACGTGGCTTTACAATGCGTTTGCCTTTAGATATAGCTCTTATCTTTACTGCAAATCCGGAAGATTACACTAATCGTGGAGCCATCGTCACACCTCTTAAAGACAGAATAGACAGCCAGATTCTTACACATTACCCTAAATCGCCGACGATTGCCCTGCATATCACCGATCAAGAAGCACAGCCCACAGAGGGGCAAAAGGAACAAGTCTATTGTCCGGCGGCGGCAAAGCTGCTTGTCGAATACATCGCCTTCGAAGCACGTAAAAGCGAATACGTTGATCAAAAAAGCGGCGTTTCCGCACGCTTAACAATTTCCGCAGCCGAAAACTTATATAGTGCTGCCGAGCGTCGAGCATTGCTCACCCGCGAAGAATATGTCATAGTGCGCATGAGCGATTGCATTGGGATTATTCCAAGCATCACGGGCAAAGTTGAGTTGGTATATGAAGGCGAACAAGAAGGTGCTTTTACTGTTGCACAAATACTCATTGGCAAAGCAATCCGCGCGCTGTTCAGCCACTATTTCCCGAATCCCGAATCTTTTAAGCGCAATGCACAAAACAATCCTTATATGGTTATTATTGATTGGTTTGCTGCCGGGAATTCGGTCACATTTCCGTCGGATATTCCGTCGCAACATTATAGAACACTCTTAGATTCCGTGCCGGGTTTGGACGATGTTGTTCGGCGAACTTTTCCCGATATAAGCGACAAAGACTATTACTTTATGATGGAATTTGTTTTACATGGGCTTGCGGAGTATTCCTTGCTC
>JAYRWZ010000332.1:0-8369 GCA_041917875.1 Chloroflexota bacterium
ATAGAACGAACATCTGTTTCATTAAATCTGCATGCAAGTCCTTTTTTCGATCCAATAAGTATATTACAATCACCATCTGTTAACCGTACTGCAATTAAGCGGTCTTTTTCGTCTAAAGTAAGTGCAATTTTACCATTAACTCTCACATTTTCAAATTCACTGAGATTAGTTTTTTTCACAGTCCCTTGTTCGGTGCACATGAAAATAAATTTATCATCAGTAAATTCTTTAATGACGAGAAACGCAGTCACTTGTTCCTTTTGCTCTTTTTCTATAATATTTGCCAGAGCACGTCCTTTGGCATTACGACTGCCTTCCGGAATATCATAAACGCGTAATTTAAAGGCACGACCTTTATCTGTAAAGAACAACAAATAATGATGCGTTGAAGCCATAAATACCTGCTCAACATAATCATCTTCATATGTTCCGGCACCATTTAATCCACGTCCTCCTTTGTGTTGACGACGATAATTACTTACTGCGGTTCTCTTAATGAATCCTTTGTGCGATATGGTAACAATCATATCTTCATTTGCTATCATATCCTCAAGCGTAAAATCACGCGCATCATAAATTATTTCAGTTCTTCGAGCATCACCATATTTATTCTTGAGATTTGTCAATTCTTCAGCGATAATATTCATTTGCAATTCTTTACTTGCTAAAATTGCTTTTAACTGCTCGATTAACTTTATAATTTCACGATATTCATTCATAATTTTATCACGCTCCAAGCCGGTTAAACGCTGCAATCTCATTTCGAGGATAGCTTTTGCTTGAATTTCGGATAACTTGAATTTTTTCTGTAATCGCGCAGATGCAGTTGGCGTATCTTTGGACTCTTTAATAGTCTTAATGACTTCGTCTATATTATCAAGTGCAATGATAAAACCTTCTAAGATATGGGCTCTTTTCTCGGCAGCAGCCAATTCATATTGGCATCGACGTACAATTACGGTATTGCGATGCTTGATGAATTCTTCCATCATTTGTTTAAGCGTCAATACGCGAGGTCTGCCATTAACTAATGCAAGCATGATCACACCAAATGTTGTTTGCATTTGTGTTTGCTTATAAAGGTTATTCAACACAACTTCCGGTTCTGCATCACGTTTCAGTTCTATAACAATCCGTAAACCGTCTCGATCGGATTCATCACGAATATCCGAAATACCGTCCAGAGTTTTATGGCGAACAAGAGTAGCAATTTTTTCAATCAGACCTGCTTTTTGAACTTGATATGGCAACTCGGAAACTATGATTTGTTCTTTGGTTTTGGTTTGCTCAATCACTGCCTTGGCTCGAACCAATACCCTGCCTCGACCGGTTTCATAAGCATCTTTGACGCCCTCATAACCATAAATTATGCCGCCAGTAGGAAAATCGGGTGCGGTAACATACTTCATTAATTCGAGAATTGTAATCTCAGGATTGGCAATCATGGCTAAAAGCCCATCAATAACTTCTTTGAGATTATGAGGCGGGATATTTGTAGCCATACCAACAGCAATCCCTCCCGAGCCATTCACCAAAAGCATCGGCAATACAGTCGGAAGCACTGTTGGCTCTTCAAGGGATTCGTCAAAATTTGGTCTGAAATCTACTGTGTCTTTATCTATATCACGCAATGCCTCCATTGCAATATGTGCCAAACGCGTTTCTGTGTAACGCATTGCCGCGGGTGGGTCACCGTCTATCGAGCCATAATTACCTTGACCATCTACCAAGGTGTAACGCATTGACCACTCTTGTGCCAGACGCACCATCGCATCATACACAGAAATGTCCCCGTGCGGGTGGAATTTACCGAGAACCTCTCCTACAAGACGTGCTGATTTTTTGTAAGGACGATTAGGCAAAAGTCCTAACTCGGACATTGCATATAAGATACGACGGTGCACGGGTTTAAGTCCATCTCGGACATCCGGCAATGCACGCGACACAATAACCGACATGGAATAATCAAGATAGGAATCCCGCATTTCTTGTTCCATCATCACCTGCTGGATTCGCTCGGAAGTAATCGCCATATTCAAATTGAAAAATGTTTAAAATAGCTGCAAATCGGCTGCAAAAATACGGATTTTTCTCCGCGTGACCGCATGAAATCCGACGGAAACTTCGATTCCGATATTTATATGAGAAATCAAGCTTTCTCGCCCGCTTTGATTCAGCTTAACTCAAACTGAACTTCACCACAATAGAAGTGTTATGACTGCTCAAAACCAAACGTTGCTTCTACTATAATTGCTTCAGAAATAGACTTACGAACAGGACAGTTTTCTGCAACATACACAAGTGCCTTACTATCCTCCTCTGACACTTCACCCTTCACTTCAATATGTATCACTAATTTACCGACGCGACGGTATGGATCTGCTGTCATGTGCTTTTCAATGCGTCCTGTTGATCCTGTAATTTCGAGCGAACGACGACGCGCTTCAATACCCATTAACGTCATCATACATGAAAGCAATGAAGTTGCAAGCAAATCAGTTGGTGAAAAGTTATCACCGAGACCTTGATTATCTTTAGGAGCCGAAGTTTGAAGTGAACTTCCTGAAGGCTCATGATGAAGTACAACTTTTAAATTACCTTCATACTCTGCAAAAATTTGTACCATAGAGATATAAAAAAAAAGCGGTGAATAGTCGCACTACCCACCGCTGTTGTGAAAAAATTATCGAACTATTGGAAAAGTTGAACGAAGCGTTTTTGTACCACCATTTTCTTTTGCAATTATTGTATAGATTCCTGATGAAAATGTAGATGTCGGTATTATCATTGTTGTTGTACACGTAAATTCTGCAACTTTTTCACCTGAGGTATTGACAATAATTACTTCACCTTCAAATGGCAATTTCAATGTAATAGATTCTAAAACCGGCACCGGTGTAATAATTGGTGCGTGCATAGAAACATCCTCATTAACAGAAACAATCCCCGCAAACCAATCTCTGCTTCTTTTTACAATCTTGTCGGCTAATTCTTTATTGGCTAATTGTTCTAAACCAATTCCCAAATATACGACTTTACCCGGATGATTATCGCTTCGTATTCCACCAATCTTTCCTTCATGATTTCCTTCATATTGAATAATCGGAAACGCACCATTCAATGGCCTAACCACCTCAGGATAAAGATTTTTATTATGAACATCAATAATTGATGAATTCCCCAAATCACCGAAAATTGCATCTTCAACATTCATAGACATTTCTGTAATTGTGCTGTCACCGTCAGAGATGTATAAAGCATTTAAATAGTTCCGTAGAAATGCTTTCGTAATTTGTGTGCCGTGAGCGCGTGTGTCGGTAGATCCTATATCCCATGCAATATCTTGTCCTGCAATAAATAAGTTCACTCCTTCATCAATAGCTGATTGCAATGATAATGCAGTATTGTCCGACATTGCAGGGAATGACCATGAGACATTATAATAAATTGTTTTAATTGAGCTTAATGCATTATTATTCATTAAATCGACAAGTATATCTGCACTCGTTGATGCAGCATTGTCACTTCCGGATTTTTTTATTGCAGCAACATAGACTTCTTCAAATTTCTGAGCATCAACATGATTTATTAATAATTCATCTGCATTTGCAATCACATATATATCCTGACGTAATTCAAAAGCTTCCGGATATGCGTCGGAAGTCACTTTCACAACATAATGACCAACTGCAGCGCTTGAACCGGGTATTATCTTCGTTGGTATGGTATAATCCTGCCCCGGTTCTATATCAACCTTTAAGGTAGTGTTGCCGGTTTCAGTTCCCAATTGGGACTTCCAGTCATTAGGATGTTGGGAAATTAGTGAAATATTTAATGTAGATTTTTCCTTTTGTGTGCTTTTTAACGTAAAAGTAAAATCTTTTTCTTGCTCTTTCGTGCCGGATACGACAACATTATCTTGAGTGGATAATGTACCTAAGACTATTGTTTTACCACCATTTGCTTTTACTTCTGCACCAGAATAAATTTCTTGTTTCGTTTGTGAAATAAATGCTGCAATATCACAATTTTCAATCACAATTGATTCAGGGACAGTGTAAGTATATTGTTTTTTTACAAATTTACTTTTTCGCGGAGCATTTATTGTATCACCCCAAAGACCTGTAAGTAAATGACGCAACATATTGTCATGGCTGTAATTTTGCTGCGTTCCATTAGTATAATCAGATTGAATCGCAATAATTTTACTTTCTTTCAACACCACATGCACATAATTGACTTTTTCTTTGACATCATCAGTGTAATAACCTTCAACATTCACAGTAAGCAAACGTGTTGCGGGATCAAAAGTTGATTGCACACCAACATTCACAGGGGATGGTGTTTTTCGCATTTCTGCCGCTGCATTAGTCCATGCATTGCGCGATAGCCCCGTTGTTGCCACAGCAGGATCAAATTTGTGACGGTTGACGGTAGCTGACGGATAGCTGGAGACAATTGCCAATTCACGCAATCCATCTCCGAAAGACGTTGTAAAATCAGGATAGCCATCCATAGGACTTGCAAAAGGTCCTACATGGATGTTTATGAGGATAACACTGCCAACCGGGTTGTTCTTTTTGATGTCTGCCGCTATGACATGACCTTCCGGACAATAGCCGCAACGAACGCCCGTAAAATCTTCAAGCACAACCGTACGATTTAACTTTTGCGTTGAAACCAAGTCCTGTGCCGAGATGTTACTCCAACACAGTAAAAAGATGAGACTAACAAGTAACTTTTTCATCATTCTACGCTCCACGAGATGATTGTTATAAAAAATTAGTGGCTCATAGGGAATTCGACGATGAATGTAGCACCTTGATCGGGCACACTTTCGCAAAATACCTTACCACCTTGAGATTCTACCATTTGTTTCACGATTGATAAGCCGATACCCGAAGAATGTTCGCCTCCGGTTGGTCTGGCTGACAATTTAGTAAATTTTTTGAAAAGTTTAGGCATTTCGTCCGCTAAAATACCCGGTCCATGATCTTTTACGGCAATTCTTGCCTTCTTCCCTTTGCGAGTGGAGGTGGATATTACCACATTAAGCTCAACCGACACCGTTTCATGATGAGGAGAATATTTGATTGCATTGGAAAGCAAGTTTTTTACGATACGTACGCAATACATGTGATCCAAGTTTACTATACAAGGAACGGAAGGATAGTCTTCACAAATTACAATACCCTTCAATAATGCCTTTTCCGTGTACTGCGCAACCGATGAACGCAGCGCGTCTGTCAAGTCCATCTTCTTCAACACTGGTTTTTGTTTTCCCGCTTCAAGTTCTTGAATCTCCAGCAAATTGGAAATGGTATCGAACATCCTGCTTGTACTGCTTTTGATATCATTGCCAAGCTCATACATCATTTCAGGACCTAATTGTTGATAAGAAGATGAGATAAATTCACCAATCATTCGCACTCCGGAAATGGGACTTTTCAAGTCATGAGCAACCAAGCCCAGCATTTTATCTTTTTCAACTAAATATGCCTGCATCAACTTATTTTTTCTTCGTAACTCCCTGTTAGTTTTTTCAATATGCGTTGATTGTTGTTGCAGCATTTCACTTTGACGCACAATCTCATCATTTAGACGAGCAAGTTCAACATTGCGTAATCTGTAAATTTCAGCTTCTTTTTTGGCTTGTTCGGCTTCAAATACTGAATGGAGAAATGCCATTTTTTCCGAAGTTTCAGCATTAGATATACGGCGTTCGATGTCTAAACTTTTTTTAAAATAATCTAAAGACTCTTTATATTCTTCTTTTTGTTCATAAAGTATGGATAAATGAGAAAAAGCAGATTGTTCAATATTTTTCGATCCTATTTCCTGTGCAATTTCTAATGCCTGTTTATAAATAACTTCGGATATTTCATTTACATTATATAATTCATATTGACCGGAGAAACTGAGTACTTTTTCGGGTATATGCTGCGATAACTCTCCCAAATACAACAAAGATTCTGCTTCACCTTCTCTATCACTTAACTGTTTATGAAAAATCATAGCTTGCTGCAAATATTCAAGGGCTTTTTCATAATCCAATCTTTGTAAACAGATACGACATAAATTACCCAAAGAACGAGATGCTCCAAAACGGTCACCAGCAGCATGTTGATATTCCAGACTTTGCGAAAAACACTCTTGGGCATTATCGTATTGTTCATCTTCCAAATATGCAGATCCTAAACCTAAAAGCGTTTGTGAAACGGTAGATGTATCTGAATTTTTTTGTTGTAATATTAAAGCTGTTTGGTATTTTTCTATTGCACCTTGATTATCTTTTAATCGTAGGAAGGTACTGCCCAAATAAGCCAAGGATCGAGCTTCGCCGACAGGGTCACCTATTTCTTTTTGTATGGTAAGCGCAGATTCAAAATGTACCATTGCACGCGAATAATCGCCCAAGCGTAAATGTGCCGCCCCAATATTGGTATGGACCATACTCAAGCCTTGCTTATCTTTGATATTCTCAAAAATAGTTTTACACTCATTGAGTATTTTTACGGCATCGGCAAACTGTCCTTGCGATAAGTGAATAGTGGCAATATTCTGCAGTACGCGCGCTTCACCAAAGATATCACCTATCTCACGTTTTAATGCAAAAGATTGATTGTAGTATTCAATCGCTTTCGTATATTCGCCCATACGTTGGAAACTTAATCCCAAGTTTACGAATGCATCACTTATTCCTTGTTTATCCTGAATTTCTTGATTAATGTATAAACCTAAGTTATACTGTCGCAGGGCAGAAGCATAATCACCCAAGCCGGCAAAGGCATTACCGATAAATATTAATGTTTGCGCTTCACGGGATTTGTCTCCGCACTCACGAAACAATGGCAGTGCTTGATTAAACAATTCATTGGCAATGTTATGTTTTCCGATAATACTATTTACAATCCCCTTATTGACATAAGAACGTGCAATACCGTCTTTTTTATTGAGGTATGTAAATAAATCAAGTGTTATTTCCGCTGATTTTAAGGCATTATCATATTCACCCAAGCGTATCTCGGCTGTCGTAACAATGGAATATGCACGCGCCAATGTAGTTTGTATATTTTTTTTTGCAAAAGTACGTAATTGACGAAGTTCATTCACAATTTCTAATGCTGACTGTTTAGCATCCAATGGGTTAGAAAGCACCAATTGGGCTAGGAAATTTAGCTCATTTTCATATTTTTCCAGTACACTGACATCCATGCTCATCAATTTCTTCAGTCGATTTTTTGAAAATTATTGAGTATTTTCGTACGCATTTATTACTTTACTTTATGAATACCTTTGACATTTCTCTTTTTTACTTTATAAACAATTCACTCGCCAATCCGCTTTTTGACAGCATTATGCCTTTCATTACCGAGTTGCACAATATCTGGTGGCTGTATGTAATCGCAATATTAGTAAGTACTTACAATCACAAAGAACGAACCACAACTTTTGTAGTGTTTGTCCTGCTCATTGTGGCGGTTGGTCTGACCGATTGGATAAATAGTATATATCTCAAGGAGATTTTCACTCGCCCTCGACCATGCCACACGCTGTCAGATGTACATTTATTGGTGCCTTGCGGCTCCGGGTATTCCTTCCCTTCATCACATGCGGCAAACAATTTTGCAATCATAGCTTTCCTTGTAGGTGTAAGGGGCAGATATATCCCGTATATTTCATTCTTTTGTGTTTCAGTTGCTCTTTCTCGAATTTTTGTCGGCGTACATTACCCTTCCGATGTTCTCGGCGGTGGTTTAGTTGGAACCTTCTTCGGTTTTATGTTTGCCTTCGTTTGTAAGAAAATTGTACCAATCGTTTCATCCAACATATTAGACGCTCGCAAATAAGTCAAACTCAGAGGCATCTTCAATTTCAACTTCGATAAATTCACCCAATTGCAAAGGTCTGGCTGAGCGAATAAATATCTCATTATCAACTTCAGGCGCATCTGCTTCTGTGCGCCCTTGATATTCTCCATTAACTTCTTCTTCGAGCAATACCTTTACTTTTGTTCCGATCTTGTCTAGATTTTTTTGATACGATATTTCCTTTTGTAATGCCATCACTTGTTGTTTTCGAGATTCTTTTTCCTCTGCACTTATCGGATCACCCAAAATATGCGCATACGTGTCGTCTTCTTGTGAATAGGTAAACACCCCAAGCCGGTCTAATCGTACTGTTGAAACGAATTCACATAACTCGTCGAAATCCTCTTGAGTTTCATTGGGATAACCGACGATAAATGTCGAGCGCAACGTTATATTGGGTATGCTAGTACGTATTTCACCAATCAACTCTTCCAATGCTCTTCGTGTGATTCCGCGTCGCATAGATTTTAGAACATTGGTTGAAATATGCTGCATTGG